>JAEEGN010000316.1 GCA_016280345.1 Selenomonadaceae bacterium
CACGCTCCCCTCCTCCGGGTAGACGATCTCGGCATTCACGTTCAGCGCCATCTTTTGCTTCAGCACGTCTTCTTCCAGCGTGATAGCAATGGGATATTCGCCCCGGGAAAATTTATCGCGCATTTCCATTGTCGGGCTCACCATGATGTCGTTGGCTTTCATCCGCTGCCAGTACTCCCAGCCGTATTTGTCCGCCAGCGTCATCACCGTTGTCATCGCCGTCGCGGAGTCGTTCGGATTCGCCATGGCGATTTTTCCCCTGTATTTGGGATTGGCAAGATCTTTCCAGCTTTTGGGGACGTCCTGCTCCGGGATCTTGTCGCGGTTCACGGCGATCACCACCGCGCTGATGCGAATGGGGGTATAGGCGCCGTCGGCGTCCACGGTCACCGCCAGCTCCGCCGCCTGCGGCGACTTATAGTTCAGCAGCTTGCCGTCTTTCTTCAGCTGCAGATAGAAACTCGGGTCCGAGATCATCACCACGTCGGCGTCGGTCCTGCCGCTCTTCAGCTCGTCGATGATCTTCGCCTTCACGCTTTCGCTGCCCGCCGTCTGCCAGTCGACGTTGACGTCCTTCAGCTGCTGCTTCACCACCGGCTGGGCCATCTCCTTCACCATGCCGTTGTAAACGGAGGTGTAAACCTTCAGCTCGTTGGCCGTCTTCTCTTCCGCTTTCGGTTCCGACCCGCCGCATCCCGTGACGGCCAGCATAGCCGCCAGCAGCAGGGAAACCGCGAGGCACGCATACAACTTTCTCATTGCTTTCCCTCCTTAAAATAATTATAAATACACTATAATATTCACTTTTATCAGAATTGTAACATGAATCAATTTGCTTGTAAATACAAAAAACTCCAACCTCATAAACAGACCCGACGGGAACGAGGAATAGCCCCTTGACAAAAGCCGTTTGATGGGAGGATAATTGAGGATAATTCAGGAAGCCGCCGGGGGAAGCCGGTTCTTGCCCCCTTGCGGCACCAGGGATACCTCATCGGAAAGGAGTCTGTTCCATGAACCGAATTTTGAAAGTGTCCTGTCTGCTTTTGCTTGCCCTTCTGGCGCTCGTCCTCGGCGGCTGCGGGGAAAACAAAAAACAGGCGAGTCGCGTCGCCATCGCCTTTCCCAGTTCGTCGGAAAGCTGGCAGCGCAGCGGGAAAGCGTTGCACGACGCCCTGGAAAAAGAAGGATTCGTCGTCGATTATCAATACGTGGAAACCGCCCGGGAACAGCGGGCGCTGATCACGCAAATGCTGGACAAGGATCCGAAGTACCTGATCGTCGGCGCCGTGGATTCCAGCGAGCTGGCGCCGGTGCTGGAGACGGCGCAGGCCAAGAGAATCCCGGTCATCGCTTACGACCGGCTGATCCTCGGCAGCAAGGCCGTTTCCTTCAACGTCTCCTTCAATAATGAAAAAGTCGGCTACCTGATGGGCGAGTATCTGGAAAATACCCTCGATCTCAGGAAGGACGGGCCGCCCGTCAACGTCGAGCTCTTCGCCGGCGATCCGGCGGACAACAACTCCAAGGATTTCTTTAACGGCGCCATGAAAGTGCTGACGCCCTACATCAACCGCGGTCGGGTCGCGGTGCCCTCCGGGGAGACGACGTTCCAGCAGGTGGTAACGCGGAACTGGTCCCGCGACATGGCGAGGGAACGCATGAAGCTCCTGCTGCGGCGTCATTACCAGAGCGGCCGGCGGCTGTCGGCGGTGCTGGCGCCGAACGATAACCTGGCGGCGGGCATCCGGGAGGCACTGGGCGACGAGTTCAAAGAAAAGTGGCCGCTGATCACCGGGCAGGACGCCGATCCCGAAGGATTGCAGGCGATCGCCGCCGGCCGGCAGGCCATGACCATCTACAAGGATCCGGCGCTGCTCAACCGCCAGTGCGTCATCCTGCTGAAGCGGCTGGAGGCCGGCGAGGACCTGGATTCCGCCGCCCCGGTCCGGGTGGACAACGGCGCCAAAGCCGTGCCCGCGTACCTCTGCACGCCGGTATGCATCGAGAAAACCAACCTCTCCGATGTGAAATGAGCGGGCGGAAGCGGCACAAAAATTTGAAAAAAAGATGGAAAGAGTCTTGACAAAGCCGTCTCTTTCATCGATAATAACGGTAATAGTAAATAATTGCATTATCAGTCGAAAAAATTCATAAATCACGTCATGAGTGCCCGGCGGCGCCTGCCGCCGGTCGATGAGAGGAAAACGGGTGCGAACCCCGTGCTGTCCCGCAGCTGTAAAGGCGTGGCCGGTTCCATGAATGCCACTGGGAATCATTTCCCGGGAAGGCGGAGCCGGCGGGTGCCTGAGCCAGAAAGCCTGCTCATGATAAGATTCATCGCTTGACTTACGACAGATAGGAAGATGGATGCGCCTTGCCCTCCCGGGGAAAGCCGGCCTTTTTTTCCGGCGCGGGGGGCGTCGGCCTGCGGCTTCGCGCCCTGACCATCGGACATCTGCCGTTCGCGGCGATGCCGATGGTTTTTTTGTCGCCATCGGCCATGGCTCATTTCGTCTGTTATCTTCATCGGCCATGATCTGGCGCGCCCGCGCGGGCCAAAGGTGGGCGCAAGGGCCCAGACGCTGGACGGGGAGACTCGAGTCCGCTGGACCTGCCGTAAGGCTGCCCCTTCCGGGACCGCTGCTCCGAATCCCTCGGAGCGTGGCTGCCGCCGGATAAGACCGGATGAAGACGATGGAAATACATTATTACAGGAGGAATCCTATATGAAGAAATTTCTTGCAGCAGCGGCTGCGGCGGCGGCGCTGACCGTCTCCTCCGCGACCGTCTTTGCGGCGGCCAATCCTTTCGAGGACGTGCCGGCCGATCACTGGGCCTATGACGCGGTGGCGCAGCTGGCTGCCGACGGCGTCATCGAAGGCTACGGCGACGGCACCTACCGCGGCGACCAGGAGATCACCCGCTACGAGATGGCGCAGATGGTCGCCCGGGCCATGGCGAAGAGCAACGTCTCCGGCGCCGACAAGGCCATGATCGACAAGCTGGCCGCTGAGTTCGCCGACGAGCTGAACAGCCTCGGCGTTCGCGTTGCCGCCCTCGAGAAGAAGGTGGACAACGTCAAGTGGAAAGGCTGGGTCGGTTACGAGTACTACCGCGACGCCCACAGCCAGAAAGTCATGGACCGTCTCGGCTACGACACCACCGCCGCCAAGACGCAGAACGTCCAGCTCCAGTTCAACCCGGTCATCACCATCAACAAGAACTGGACGGCCCGCGCCCGTCTGAAGTACTACTCCGATCTCAACTCGGCGAAGAACAACACGGCCTCCGGCAACAGCGAGTTCCGCGTTGACCGCGCCTGGGTCATCGGCAACTACGACAAACTCAAGATCGAGCTCGGCAAGATTCCCTACGAGACCCGCCTCGACCGCGGCCTCGTGCTGGGCAACCGCGTTTCCGGCGGTATCATCACCTTCGGCAACAAGCTGGTGACCACCATCGGTATCGGCCGTCTGAACCGCACCCCGGGCAGGGCGAATTATTCCGGCCGCACCGACAGCCTGCAGTTCATCGAGCTGACCTACAAGGCCTCGCCGAAGTTCGACATCGGCGCCGCCTACTTCCACGCCCGGAACGAGAACCCGACGTACTTCAGCTCCAGCCTTGACGGTTCTGGCCCGGCCTACGGCGCCAAGGACCGGAACATCTGGGAAATCGGCCTCACCTATCGCTTCTCGCCGAAATGGCTCCTCAACATCGCCTACGCGCGGAACAACAAGGGCAACTGGAGCGCCAAGTACAACCAGGCTTACACCCTCGAGCTGGCTTACAACGGCGGCCGCTATCCCGAGATGAAGCGCGGCAACTTCGGCGCCTTCATCGCCTATCGTCACCTGGGCCGCAGCGCCATCCTCGGTCCGACCTACGATGAGGTTTACTACCAGTACGACGGCAGCCAGAAGGGCTTCAACATCGGCGCCGCCTACGTCTTCGACAAGAGCGTCATGGGTACGATCCTCTGGTGGAAGGGCAAAGACATCATGTACAGCGGCGACGCCAACATGTCCACCCTGTACGGCACCCTGCAGTTCTTCTTCTGATTCCTCTCCACTCCATACTCTACCCCAAAACGGGCCCGTCCTTCGCTGGCGGGCCCGTTTGTTTTGGGGCAGGAGAAAAGAGAGAAATCGCCCCTATTGCCAGAGGCGCCTTTAGGGACTAAAATGAGAAAGGGAAAACGGCGGCGTGTCTTTACCGAAGGGTGAAAAAGGACGCCCGGATAAAAAACGGAATCTACGGCGAAAATGACTCCCTTCGCGCCGGGAACAGGAGACGAAGATGGCGAAGAAGAAGCAGACGGCGTATGTCTGCCGGGAATGCGGCTACGACGCGCCGAAATGGATGGGACGCTGCCCGGGCTGCGGCGCCTGGAACACGATGACGGAGGAGATCGTCTCCCCCGCCGCCGAGGGAAAGGGCCTGCGGCTGGGGCTCTCCGACGCGGCGCCCCCCAAGCCCATCGGCGAGGTGGCGACGGAGGATTTGCCCCGTTTTGCCACCGGCTCCGGCGAGCTGGACCGGGTGCTGGGCGGCGGCGTCATTCCCGGCTCCATGGTGCTGATCGTCGGCGACCCCGGCGTCGGCAAGTCCAGCCTCACCCTCAGCGTCTCCGCCAGCGTCGCCCGGACCGGCCGCACCGTCCTCTACGTCACCGGCGAGGAAAGCACCCGCCAGATCCGGATGCGGGCCGACCGCCTCGGCGCCCTGGCCGACACCCTCTACGTTGTCAGCGAGACGAACCTCGACACCATCGTGCGCCACGTCGAAAGCCTGCGGCCCGAACTGGTGGTCGTGGACTCCATCCAGACCGTCTTCCGCCCCGACATCGAAAGCGCCCCGGGCAGCGTCAGCCAGGTCCGGGAATCCAGCGTCGAGCTGCTGCGCGTCGCCAAGACCTCCGGCATCGCCACCTTCGTCATCGGCCACGTGACGAAGGACGGCAGCCTGGCCGGCCCCCGGGTGCTCGAGCACATCGTCGATACCGTCCTCTTCTTCGAGGGCGGCAAGAACGCCGAATATCGCGTACTGCGGGCCATCAAGAACCGCTTCGGCAGCACCAACGAAATCGGCCTCTTCGAGATGCGCGACACCGGCCTCGCCGACGTACCCGACGCCTCGAAACTCTTCCTCTCCGACCGCGAGGCCGACTCCGGCTCCGTCATCGTCCCCGCCGTCGAGGGCACCCGGCCGCTGCTGGTGGAGCTTCAGGCGCTGGTGGCCAACACGCCCTACGTCCCGCCCCGGCGCACCTCCGACGCCGTGGACATCAAGCGCATCCAGCTCCTGCTGGCGGTGCTGGAAAAAAGGGTGCGCCTGCCGCTCGGGAACTGCGACGTCTATATCAAGGCCGCCGGCGGCATCAAGATCGACGAACCGGCCGCCGACCTCAGCCTCTGCGTAGCCATGGCGTCGAGCTTCGCCGGCCGCCTCGTGCGCCCCCAGACCGTCGTCTTCGGCGAAGTCGGGCTCTCCGGCGAAGTCCGGGCCGTGAGCCAGGCGGAAACCCGGCTCCGGGAAGCCGCCCGCCTCGGCTTCAAAGCCGCGGTCCTGCCGGAGAAAAACGCCGCCCAGCTCGCCGGCGCCAGGCCCGGCCTCAGGCTCCTGCCCGCCGCCACCGTCGGCGAAGCCCTGACGCTGGCCATGCCGCGGGAACAAAAAGCCGCCGGCGACTGAGCCTTTCCCCGCGGGAGGGGAACGACGCCGCCCGGCAAAGGCCGCCGAAGAAATTTCTCCCGCCGGCAGGAAAACATGGGGACCGTGTCGAATATCACCACAACATATAGTGTTGTTTGCCATTTCCCGGGCAGCCCGCCCGGGAGAGAGAAAAGGAGCGATGGAGCAATATGACCGCACAAGCATTTCGGGAAAAGGCCCGGCAGTTGGGGATGAAGGAGTGGGAAATCGACATGCAGATCGAGCTGCGGGAGAAATTCCTGCGGGAAGGCATCACGCCGATTCCCTACGAGATGGCGCTGGCCGCCAAGCAGCAGTCCTCCTGCATCGACGTCTTTGACCTCATCAACGTGGACCAACATCCGGAAAACGCCCTGGCATGAAAACGCGCGAAAAGGGACTGACGCCCGAAGGGAAACCTTCGGGCGTCAGTCCCTTTTTTCAATCCGCCTCGCCCGGGAAACAACGTCATCGAACGTCGGGAAACGGCAAAACAGAAAGAGATTTTGATTAAAATTTACCAGGTGTGTCGATTTTCTCGTTCCGAAAGCGTATAATATTTAAAGATACTTTATTTCCGAGCCATGCGGCAAACATGGGAAAAGACGTTCTGATAAAAATATATTTTTTTCAAAATATGTCCTTTTTTTCGTTCCTGAATCGTATATATAAGTGAAGGATACAAAAAACTAAAAAATAACAGGAGGGAATTCATCATGGGCGAGTCGAAGACCAATAAAATGCGGAAGCTCTTCGCCGACAAGCAGGTGAGCGCGGAGCAGCTCGAGAACGTCGCCGGGGGGACGGTCAATGAGATGGCCGACGACAGCCGCTTCCTGAACGTGCTGCTCCGGGGGCATCCGGCTCAATGCGACCGGTACTGCGGCTACATGCTGGACTTAGCGTATGGCGCCGGAGACAGGCGCCGAGAGGTGAAGGCAGCGTGGGAGGCCGTCGGGGTCACCTGGGATTGCAAATCATGGAGCCAGAATAGCTACATAATCGACGGCAACTATGTCTCGCGCGAGGAGGCCTGGGCTCACGCGGAGAAGGTCATGGGCAAGAAGCTCCAGAAATCGGATTGGTATTGGCCGGATTGAGGGAAGGCAGGATAAAACGAGGAGGGAATTCATCATGGGTGAGTCGAAGACCGATAAATAGAGACGCATCGCATTTTAAATCAGTTTCAAGCCATGCAGCTCGCCCAGTAGCGCATGGGCAAGACGCTCAAGTATCTTTGCGACGACAGCGAATTCCTGCACCATCTGCTGAGGGGCAAACCCGGCCAATGCAAGTGTTACACCCACGGTGACTTTGATGACGTTCATAGTTTCGGTTTTGTCGGAATGCCGCGAAGTCACAATGAGGCTATCATGGCGGAGATAGCCGCGGCCTGGGCAACCGTTGGGATTCGCCTCGAAGGCACTTTTGATGTCGACGGATTAAACCGTTATTTCAACATGGAGACCGGGGCCGAGATGAGCCGGCACGATGCCATCAAACACGCGGAAAATTTCTTCCCCAGCAAGGGTGGTAGAGTACCGAGAATACCGAGGCATCACTGAGCGGGGCGGCGGATTTATCAGGACCGGGACAGATGGAGTTTTTCCATCAACGGCAAAGCGGTTTCCCAGGGAGCCGACCGCCACGCCCGGAAGCTCCTGACCAGGCAGTGGGCAGCGACGGGATGACGAAGAAGCAACCAGCGCCGACCGTCGGATCCAAGGGGATAAGGGAAGGCAACCAAATACCGCAAAGGAAAAGGCAGGAAGACAAGTCGCTTCCTGCCTTTTCCTTTCGCCAAGCCACGCCCGCCCCCCGGCGGCAACCCGAAAAAAAGCGTCCTGACGAGTTTCCTTTTGGCCAGGAAAGACAAACAAAAAAGGCTCCCGAAAAAACGGCAGCCCGGTCCCCGACAAAGCGAAAGTTCCCGCATAAAAAAAGGAGGCCGCCCGAGAAAAGGAGGAAGCCGGGCGGTCATGGCGGAAATAAAAAAAACCAAGAAAATGCTACTTGTATTGTACCATGAAGACGGGGAAATAGCAAGACAGAAAGATGTTTTCATGGGGTTTTCCAAAGTGTCGGTTTTGCGGGCCTGAATCGGATGGTAAATTAAAGATAAAGATTCCACAAAGCCTAAAGAGGATGGCTCTGCAAGCCCCCTCCGGGAGGGGCGTGATATGCCACTGGCATATCACAGTGGCGAGCCGGCGGACGTGAGATGCTTTGGTCTGAATGGCATCATCAACGGGCATGTAAAAACGGCTTGCCGACCGTGGCCGCGCCAAAAGGTTTTTCCCCGTTTCCGTTTGTCCCGGCGAAGTTTCCGGTTTCGCGGGTTAGCGGGGTTGGGGCTTTCGGCGCTTATTCCCGGCTTCGCCTTTCGTTTCCAGACGCGAAACCCCCATCAGCAGGCGCCGACGGGGGGTTCGTTGTTTCGGATCAGAAGAAATAATTGAGTTCCACGAACAGGACGCTGTCGCGCTCGGTGGCGTCGCGGGGCTGGCCCGGGGCGGAGCTGTCGTCAGGCATCTTCTGCCCCCGGAAGTATTTGACCGTTCCCATAACGTTGGTGGCGAAGACGTAGCTGGCACCGATCTCCACGCCCCGGCGGCCGTTATAGACCGTATCGTAGGTGGGGGCGATGCTGGAGTAGTGGCCCAGATGGCGGTAGGCGGCAAAGAGGCCAAAGGAACCTTTGTCGGCGGGGTCCGCCTTCTTGTAGTCCAGTTCGATGCTGTAGGATTTCTTCGAATGGCTGAAGATCTTCTGCGGCGGAATATCGTTGTCGAAATCGGCGTCGTTGGTCCAGGCGTAGGCGCCGTGCAGCGACAGGTTCTTGCTGAACTTGTAGCCGAGTCCGACTTCGTAGATATTGAGCTTCGAAGCGTTGGTGTCGTCCTTCAGCAGGTCCCGGTTGGCCCAGCGGTGCCAGGCCAGACCCCAGGTGATCTTGTCGGCGCGGTCGTTGTAGATTTCCAGCGCCTGATAGCTGCCGGTGTCGTTGTCCGGATGATCGGGATCGACGCCCAGTTCGCCGTCGAACCGCTTGGAACGGCCGATGGTCAGCGTGGCTTTGACCTTGTTGCCGAAGGTGATCTGACCGCCGGACACGTTGTCATCGAAGATCATGCCGCCGTCCACCCAGGTCTTGTAGGGCAGCTTGCCGAGCCGGATCTTCGTCCGGCCGTAGTTGCCCTCCACCCAGACGCGCTCCACCCGCATGCCGTTGTACTCGACGTCGGTATCCTCGTGGCGCTTCTCGGTGGTGATGCCGGCGGCCGGGGTGTTGGCCGCCGTATTCATGTTGGTGTTGTAGTCGATGCGGGCATGGCCTGTCCAGTGCCTGTTGATCGTCACCGAGGGCTCCAGGCGGAACGTCACGTACTGGTGGCTGTAGCGCGTGCTCACGCCCTCGTCGATCTCGGTCTCGGTGCGGTAGCGGTAGCGCAGCGCTCCGTTCCAGCGCACGTTGTCCACTTTCTTTTCCAGCGCCGCCACCCGGACACCCAGGCTGTTCAGCTCGTCGGCGAACTCGGCGGCCAGCTTGTCGATCATGGCCTTGTCGGCGCCGGAGACGTTCCCCTTCGCCATGGCCCGGGCGACCATCTGCGCCATCTCGTAGCGCGTGATTTCCTGGCTGCCGCGGTAAGTACCGTCGCCGTAGCCCTCGACGACGCCGTCGGCGGCCAGCTGCGCCACCGCGTCATAGGCCCAATGGTCGGCCGGCACGTCCTCGAAGGGATTGGCCGCCGCCCATGCGGACGTCATCCCGGTGCCAAAGGCAAGGAGCGCCGCTGCCGTAACTACCGTCTTTCTCATCTTCAAAAACTTCCTTCTCGTTTAATCGCGAACTTCGCATTCGATTTTGGTGATGACGCCGTTTTCCACCTCGAACTCCATCTTGAGGCGGCGGTCATGGCTGTAATACTTGTACTCGGTCTCGCCGAATTCGATTTCGACCCGGTCGGCTTCGCCGTAGTTCGCGACCAGTACGTCGGCGCTCATGCCGACCTGTATCCCCGCGGGCGTGGCGGCGGTGCAGTGCTCGTCGGCCTCGATTTCATGGACGATGCCCGGCGCGGACTTCTTCGTGTCGACGACGACGCCGTTCGCGAAGGTCATGCCGTTTTTCTTCTGGAAGACCGGATCGCCAAAGGCGGCCTTCGCCTCCTCGACCGTCGCGCCGGGAGCGATGCCGCCGATGGCGATCGCTTCCGGGGGAACCGACGCGAAAACCGTGGCCGAAGCCATCATCATGCCCGTCAGGATTGCCGTGGTGAGTGCTTTTTTCATCAATGATTCCTCCCTAAATTTAATGAAAATGGGGGTTTTGTCACGCAAGCCCGCCGGAGCGGGCTATGTGCCGGTTGTTGAGGGCCGCGTACCTTACGCGACTTCGCAGATGATCTTCAGGATGACGCCGTCCTTGACCAAGATCTTCATTTTCCGCGTTCCGTCCTGGCTGTAAAAGGTGTATGTCGTGTACAGTACCTGATCCTTTCGCTTATCCGCCCGGCCGTAGAGACGCTCGATGGCCGCCTCGGGCATGCCCGGCGTGAGACCCGCCGGCGTGGCGACACCGGTGCCCGGCTTCGCTACGCTGATTTCCTCGACGAGGCCGGGGTGGTCGTCGTCCAGTTCGGCGATCAGGCCGCTGGCGAATACGATTTGCTCAAAATCCGCGTAAACCGGTTTGCCCAGCGCTGCCCGGATGGCTTCCTCCCGGATGCCGGGAGAAACGCCCAGAAGCGTGAACTCGCTGGCCGGCAGTTTCCCGGTCTTCGCTTTTTCCTTTTCGGCGTCGTTCTTTTCCCTGACGGTTTCCGGCCGGGGATCGGGAGCCGTTCCTTCCTCTGCCGGCGCGGCGCCGGCCAGTCCCATCCATAGCGCCGCCACCGCCAGCAGGGCCGCTGTGATCCGGAGAATGCTTCGTTTCATGGGAATCATCTGCCTTTCTGTTCCGGTACGGATGACGTCGCTGCCTTACAACGTTCCGAAGATGCGGTCGCCGGCGTCCCCGAGGCCGGGGACGATATAGCCGCTGTCGTTCAGATGGTCGTCCACGGCGGCGGTGTAGATGGGCACGTCGGGGTGCTCGCGGTTGACGACGCGGATGCCCTCGGGAGCGGAGACGAGGCACATGAGGATCATGTTCCGGGCGCCGTGCTCCTTCAGCATGGTGAGGGCCGCCGCCGCGGAGCCGCCGGTGGCCAGCATGGGATCGACGACGATCAGGGTGCGCTCGCTGACGTCGGTGGGCAGCTTGCAGTAATACTCCACGGGCTTCAGCGTCTTCGGGTCGCGGTAAAGGCCGATATGGCCGACGCGGGCGATGGGAATGAGGTCCAGCAGGCCCTCCAGCATGCCGAGGCCGGCCCGCAGGATGGGAATGAGGCCGACTTTCTTGCCGGCGATGACCTTGGCCCGGCACCTGGCCACCGGCGTCTCAATCTCGATTTCCTGCAGCGGGAAGTCCCGGGTGATCTCGTAGCCCATGAGCATCGAGATTTCTGCCAGGAGATCGCGGAAGTCTTTGGGGTTCGTCTCCTTGAGCCGCATCATGGTCAGCTTGTGCTGGACCAGCGGATGATTGACGACGTGAACCTTCAGTTCGTCATCCATGGTTCAATCCTCCTCGTAAAGCGGATATTTCCGGCAAAGGGCGGCGACGCGGCCCCTCGCTTCCTCGCGGGCTTTAGCGCTGTCCGGATTCGACAGGACGATGGCGATGACGTCCCCGACTTCGCGCATATCGCTCTCCGTGAAGCCGCGGGTGGTGAGGGCCGGGGAGCCCAGACGCAGGCCGCTGGTGACGAACGGCGACAGGGGCTCGAAGGGGATGGTGTTGCGGTTGACGGTAATGCCGACCTCGTCCAGCAGGTTCTGGGCCTCTTTGCCGGTGATGTTCTTGCCCCGCAGATCCACCAGCATCAGGTGGTTCTCGGTGCCGCCGGTGACGATGCGGAAGCCCTTCCGCATGAGCTCGTCGGCCAGCGCCGCGGCGTTCTTTACCACCTGCCGGGCGTATTCCCGGAAGGCGGGCTGCATGGCTTCGTGCAAGGCGACGGCCTTGGCGGCGATGACGTGCATCAGCGGGCCGCCCTGGATGCCGGGGAAAACGGCCTTGTTGAACCGCTTGCCGAACTCGGCGTCCCGGCAGAGGATGAGGCCGCCCCGGGGACCGCGCAGCGTCTTGTGGGTGGTGGTGGTGACGACGTCGGCGTAAGGCATCGGGCTGGGATGGACACCGGCGGCGACGAGGCCGGCGATGTGGGCGATGTCGGTCATCAGGTAGGCCCCGGCTTTTTTGGCGATGGCGGCCAGCCGCTCGAAGTCGATGATGCGGGCGTAGGCCGAGGCCCCGGCGACGATCATTTTCGGCCGGCATTCCAGGGCCTGCTTTTCGAGGGCGTCGTAGTCGATGCGTTCGGTCTCTTTGTCCACGCCGTAGGGCACGATTTTGAAGTAAGTGCCCGACATATTGACGGGGCTGCCGTGGGTGAGGTGGCCGCCGTCGGTGAGGTTCATGCCCATGACGGTGTCGCCGGGCTTCAGCAGGGCGAAGAACACGGCCATATTCGCCTGGGCCCCGGAGTGGGGCTGCACGTTGGCGTAAGCGGCGCCGAAAAGTTCCCTGGCCCGGTCGATGGCCAGCTGCTCCACCACGTCGACGCACTCGCAGCCGCCGTAATACCGCTTGCCAGGGTAGCCCTCGGCGTATTTGTTCGTCAGCACGCTGCCCTGGGCCTCCATCACGGCCCGGCTGACGATGTTCTCGGACGCGATGAGCTCCAGCTTGTTCTTCTGCCGCGCCAGCTCGCTGTCGATGGCCGCCCGGAGCGCGGGGTCCGTTTTTTCCAGATTGTCCATTAAAGCCATTCCGTTCCTCCTCGGTGGTTTCCTTATCTATTGTTTGTCGTTATCCGTCACTTTTCCTCCAGCGCCATGATCTTCCCGACGCGCCGCGCGTGGCGGCCGCCCTCGAAGTCCTGGGTGAAGAAGGCGCGCACGATGTCGCCCGCCAGTCCCGGGCCGAGCACGCGGCCGCCGAGGGCGAGGACGTTGGCGTCGTTGTGGGCCCGCGCCATGCGCGCTGAATAGACGTCGCCGCAGAGCGCGCAGCGGATGCCGCGGATCTTGTTGGCCGCCATGGAGATACCGATGCCAGTGCCGCAAAGCACGACGCCGCGCTCCGCCCGGCCCTCGCGGACCGCGGCGCAGACCTTTTCCGCGATGTCGGGATAATCCACCGAGTCCTCGGTGAACGTCCCCACGTCGTCAATCTCCGCCCCCAGCGCCGTCAATACCTCTTTGACGCTGTCCTTCAGCGCCAGCGCGCCGTGATCGCAGCCGATGGTGATTTTCATGATGATGCCGCCCTTCCGCGGGAATTTTCGCAAAATACCACCCTTCCATTTTACTTCCTCGGGCCAGTATCGTCAAGCCGACGCCTTTTTCCGCGATGCCCCGTTTGGGGCGACGGACAGGGAAAAACGGCATCCCGGAGACAGGGGACGCCGTTTTTTGATACGGGTTCGCGTACAATCGGCGAGGGACGCTTCGCTTATTCCGGCCAGCGCCGGATCCGTCCCCCCGCCGCTTTTTTCAGGCGGTTCATGATGGCGACGCCGAGGCCCTTTTCCTCCACGGCTTCGGCGAACAGCACGTCGGCCGCTTTGTCGTCGAAATAGCGCAGGGATTCGTAGAGCCGGGCGGCGATGGCCGGGAGATCGCCGGCGCCGCCGCAGATGGCCGTCATGTCCGGCGGTACGAGGGCCGCCAGTTCTCCCGCCAGTTCGCGGCTGACGATGACGCCGGGCCGCCGCCCCGACGCTTTGGCCTCGCGGAGCGCCGCGCCGAAGGCGTCCCGCAGGCGCGTCCGGGGCGCGTCGATCAGCGTCAGCGGCGCTTGGGGCGCGTAGTGCGTGTACTTCATCCCGGGGGCCTTCGGCGCTTCCTCTTCACGCAGCGGCGGCGGCGGCGCCAGCTCGCCCAGCACTTCGGCCAGCATTTCCCGCGTGACCGCGCCGGGGCGCAATATCGCGGCCCGCGCCCCCGTGCAGTCGACGATCGTGGACTCGACGCCGAAGCGGCACGGCCCGCCGTCGAGGATCAGGGGGATTTTCCCCGCCATGTCGGCATATACCGCCGCCGCCGTCGTCGGGCTGGGCCGCCCGGAACGGTTCGCACTGGGCGCGGCTATCGGGACGCCCAC
>JAEEGN010000317.1 GCA_016280345.1 Selenomonadaceae bacterium
CTGTCAGCGGGCGGCGGAGGCGGTGGCGGAGGCGGCGGAACCGGCGGTGACGGCGGCGGTGCCAACTCGACGGAAGACGCCTTCATCGTGCCCTTGCCGGTGCTCAGGAACGCGATATCACTCCGGGCCAGCCAGGCCGCCGAAGCGGTCAGCCCCTCGGCAATCTCCGAGCGGGCCGCGAGATTGCCCTCCGTCGCCGCGTTCTGATAGGTCAGCTTGCCGCTCAGGGCGCCCAGCACCGCCTGCACCAAAGCGGCGTTCCCGGTGTCAATGCCGGCATTGTCGGTGCGCAGCGCTATGTGGCTTCCCGCCGCCGCGCTCTTGACCACGATATCGCCGCCGGCAATCGAAGCCGGGGCGGCGGCGTCATGGCCGTAAAGCACCATCGTACTGCCGCTGTAGGAATCAATCGTGACCGGCTGGGCGTCCTTCTGCCAAATGACGCCCTCCTGCCCCGCCGCGCCGCCAATGAGCCGCGTGACCCGGCTGCCCTCCGGCCAATTTGTCCGGTCGGCGTGGTTGTAATTCTCATTCGTCCACACCGCACCGTTCTGAAGCCAGAGATCCGCGCTTCCCTGCACGTATCCGTTTAACGGCGTGACGGAGGAAATCAGTCCGTGCAGCTTCGAAGCGGGCGTCGTCAGGGCCATCTCAATCCGGCCGCCGGGGAAGCCGGAACCGGACGTCGCGTTCATCACCCGGAGATTGCCGTCCACCGTCACCGTCGCGCTGCCCGGCTCGCCATCGGGCAGATTCACGATAATTTTCCCGTTATCCTTCGCCTGCATCGCCCAGCCAACCGCAGCGTCCTCGTTGACGGAAACCGCCAGGCCGTCCAGACGGATCGTTCCCGTATCAGCCAATATCCCCACCGCGTTCGGAGCAGACACGTTGATTTGGGTATTGCCGTGAACGGTAACGCTTGTCCCCGATTGCAGATGGATTCCGTTGCTGGAAGTCCCCGCATAGCCCGACTGCACATCCAGCGCCAGTTCCCTGGCCCAGATCTCCATGACGCCGCCAGCGCGGGACACTTTGAGGGCGGAAACGGCCGAGGTGTTATTGACCGCGGTTACGGAAAAGCGATGATTGCCGGCGTCGATGAAGAGCTCGTCCCGATCTCCGGAGCCAATTGAATTCACCATGAAGGCGGCGGTATCCATCGAAAAATCGCTGTCGCCGGGAAACGTGTACCGAAACCCGGTCGTTCCCTCTTCGGTTTCGATGCCCGCGCCCCAATAGGAATCGACTTTCCGGTTGCGCACGCCGGCGGTGTACGCCGCGGCCCCGGCGCCGCTCTCCGGCAGCAGGACGGTTGCCGCCATAACCGCTGCCAGCCGCAAGTAAAAATTCCGCTTCACCACATTCGCCCCTGTATCCGCCTAAACAAAAAGCAGGCCGCTCCGAACCGGGCAGCCTGCCATTGACGCTTCCTGAAAACGAACCCCTGAGCGGGCTTCAGCGGACGCGCGCTTCCTCTTCTTCTTTTTCTTCCTGCGGGAAGCCAACGCCCTGCACGTGGACGTTCACTTCGATGACGGAAAGGCCGGTCATCGTCTCGATGGCCTGCTTGACGTTCTCCTGCACGGAAAGGGCCACGTCCGGAATGCGGACGCCGTACTTGACGATGATATAGAGATCGACCGCCGCTTCCTTCTCGCCGACCTCGACCTTCACGCCCTTGGCGAAGTTCTTCTTGCCCAGCATCTCCGCGATGCCGCCGACAAGTCCGCCGCTCATGCCCTCGATGCCGTTGACTTCCGTCGCGGCCAGGCCGGCGATGATGCTGACGACCTCGTCCGCGATGCGGACCGCGCCCAGATTGCCCTTCTTGTTCAAAGCCTTCGACTCCTCTGCCATTGAATAAAACCTCCCTAAAATATGATTCGGCTGTTTGCCATGATACCGCAGATTGCTTCTGTGTACCGTAAATAATTCGCCGTCCGGAGGGAAAAATCCTCCTTGCCGGGAAAATTTTCTGATCTTGGGACTCGCCTCAGGCGCGCTCGATGTAGTTGCCGGTCCGGGTGTCGATGCGCAGCAGGTCGCCCTCGTTGACGAAGAGCGGCACCCGCACTTCGTAGCCGGTTTCGACGGTGGCCATCTTGGTCGCGCCGGTGGCGGTGTTGCCCTTGACGCTGGGCTCGCACTCCGTGACCTTCAGCGTGACGGCGTTGGGCAGGGAGACGCCGATGATGCGCCCCTTGAAGGACTGAAGGGTGACCTCCATTTCCTCCTTGAGATAGTTCAGGGCGTCGCCGAGCTGTTCCTTGTTCAGCTCCGTCTGCTCGTAAGTCTCGGTGTCCATGAAGGTATAGGCGCCGTCAGCCTCGTAGAGGTACTGCATCTTCCTCGTCTCCAGGTGCGCCGGCGGCATCTTCTCGTTGGGGTTGAAGGTGCGCTCCACCACCTTGCCGTCCTCGACGTTCTTGATCTTCGTGCGGACGAAAGCCGCGCCCTTGCCCGGCTTGACGTGCTGGAACTCGACGATCTGCCAGGCGCTGCCGTCGATCTCCACGGTCAATCCGGTCCGGAAATCTGTGCTTGAAATCATGCCATCTCTCTCCTCAGTTGAATAGAATTGAATATGGATATACCAAAGGAAACACCGCCGAAGCGGCACTCCCTAAGAAATCTCGATGAGATCCCTGGGGCTGTGCGTCAAAAGTTCGGCGCCGCTCTCCGTGACCAGCACCGTATCCTCGATGCGCAGGCCGCCCCAGCCCGGCAGATAGACGCCCGGCTCCACGGTGACGATCATCGAGGGCTCCAGGCTCTCGCAGGTACTGGCGGAAGACAGCCGCGGCTCCTCGTGAATCTCGAGGCCCAGGCTGTGCCCGAGACCGTGGCCGAAGTTCTCGCCGTAGCCCGCCGCCTTGATCCGCTCCCGCACCGCCGCGTCCACGGCCTTGCCGGAGACGCCGGGACGGATGAGGGACACCCCCAGCCGCTGCGCCGCGAGAACGACGTCGTAGATGGCCCGCTGCTTTTCGCCGGCCTTCCCTACGCAGACGGTGCGCGTCATGTCGGAATGGTACCCCTGATACACGGCACCATAATCCATTGTAACAAATTCTCCGGCAACAATCAACTTTTCTGTTGCCACCCCGTGGGGCAGGCTGCCGCGCGGACCGGAAGCCACAATGGTCGGGAAGGCGGGCCGCTCCGAACCCAAAGCCCGCATCGTCGTCTCCAGCCGGGCCGCCACCTCGTTCTCGGAAAGCCCCGGCCGCATAAATTTCACGACGTCGTCGAAGGCCGCGTCTCCGATGGCCGCCGCCCGCCGCATGCAGGCGAGTTCCTCCGGTTCTTTCACCATCCGCAGCGGGGCGAGGCTCACCGACGGGCCGAGGGACACGCCGGAAAGCAGCTCGCGGAGCTTCGCGTAGCTATCATAGAGCAGGGCGTCGCCCTCAAAGGCCAGACGCTGCCAACCGCGCTTTTTGACGACGGCCGCCGTCTCTTTCCAGAGGCCGTCCTTCTGCCGGACGACCTCATAGAGCGGCGCCTGGGCCGCCGCCTGCTCCGTGTAGCGGGAATCCGTCACCAGCAGCGCCTCGTCCGGGGAAACGAGCAGCGCCGTGTCGTCGCCGCGAAAGCCGCTGAAATAGTGGAGGTTCACTTCCCGGGTGACGAGGATGGCATCGGCGCCCTTCTCCCGCAGGAACTCCCGCAACCGGGCCAGACGGTCCTCAATCATGGGACTGCCCCTGGCCTTTCAACCGCCGGATGACGATTTCCAGCGCCGCCAGATAGCTGTCGGCGCCGAACCCGCAAATCTGTCCCAGGGCCACCGGCGCGATCACCGAGTGGTGACGGAACTCCTCCCGCTGATGGATGTTCGACAGATGTACCTCAATGACCGGCAGATGGATGGCGGCGATGGCGTCCCGGATCGCGATGCTGTAATGGGTGAAAGCCGCCGCGTTCAGGATGATGAAGGCGTAGCCCTTCTCCTGGGCGGTCTGGATGGCGTCCACCAGCGCCCCCTCGTAATTCGACTGCTGGGCGTCCAGCTCGATCTGCGCTTCCGCCGCCCGTGCCCGGAGCATCTGGTTGATGTCCTCCAGCGTCGTCGAGCCGTAAATTTCCGGTTCCCGCGTCCCCAGGAGGTTCAGATTCGGCCCGTGCAGCACTAAGATTTTCCACATAGCTTTTCCGCTTCCTTATCTGCGTATTTCAAAGTTCACTTCGCCCGGCACCGCCGGCACCGGCTCCCAGTCGAGGCGGTCCACCCGGATCCAGGCGTTCCCGTCCCGGATAGCCGCGTCCAAAGCGGAGAACTGCGCCTCCGGGCCCTGGACCTCCATCGTCACCGTACCGTCGCTCATGTTCTTTACCCAGCCGGTGAAGCCGGCCGCCTGCGCCGTCCGTTCCACAAAAGCCCGGAACCCGACGCCCTGCACCCGCCCGGACGCCTGCCCTGCCCAACGCTTCTCTGTCATTCTTTCGCTTCCTTTCCCTTCAAGTCCCGCCGCAGGATGGCCAGTGGTACCGCCGGCTGCCGCAGGCGGATGCGCACCAGCTGCTGCGGGTGCGGCGCGGCACTGATCGGCGCCCCCGCCTCGTCGGTCATTTCCGCCAAACACTGGCGGAAAGCCGGCTGCTCCGGCTGGAATACCTCGATTTCCTCGCCGAGCGCCATGTGGTTCCGCTGCTCCACCAGCGCCCAGCCGGTGGCCGCGTCATAGTCCCGGACCAGCCCCACGAATTCCGACGTCTGGATATAGGAAGAATCGCCGTAGATCTGGTCCGCCGCCCCCGCCGGGCCGAAAACGAAGCCCGTCGTATAGGCACGGTGCGATACCTTGTCCAGCTCGGCCCGCCACGCCGGCAGCACCGTAAAATCCTCCGGCGCCTCGAAATACCGGTCGATGGCCTGGCGGTACGTCCAGGTCACGCTGGCCGCGTAATGGACGCTCTTCATGCGTCCCTCGATCTTCAGGCTGTCCACGCCGCTTTCCAGCACCTCCGCCAGCCGCGGCAGCAGGCAGAGATCCTTCGAGTTGAAGAAATACGTGCCCCGGGCGTCCTCCTCCACGGGGAAGAACTGCCCCGGCCGCTTCTCCTCCATCAGCCGGTAACGCCAGCGACAGGCCTGGGCGCAGTTGCCGCGGTTGGAATCGCGCCCGGTGAAATAACTGCTCATCAGGCAGCGCCCGGAGTAAGAAATGCACAGGGCGCCGTGGACGAACATCTCCAGCTCCACCGGGACGCGCCGCCGCACCTCGCAGATCTCGGCCAGGGACATCTCCCGGGCCAGCACGACGCGCGCCGCCCCCAACCGCCGCCAGGCATCGGCCGCCGCCCAGTTCACGGTATTCGCCTGGGTGCTGACGTGGAGAGGCAGTCCCGGCGCCGCCTCCCGGGCCAATGAGAAGACGCCGACGTCGGCGACGAGGGCCGCGTCCACCGGGACGTCCCGCAAAAAGCGCAGATAGTCCGGCAGATCGTCCAGCTCCTCGTTGCGCGGATACACGTTCACCGTCACGTAGACCTTTTTCCCGAGGCGGTGCGCCAGGGCCGCCGCCTCGGCCAGTTCCGCCCGCGTGAAGTTGCCGCCCTGGGCCCGAAGCCCGTAGGCCGGCCCGCCCAGATAGACGGCGTCAGCGCCGTAGGCCAGCGCCGCCTTCAGTTTTTCCATATTGCCCGCCGGGGCCAAAAGCTCCGGCTTCTTCCGCTTCATGGCCTGCGATTCCTCCACGATACCGCCAGCCCGTCGCCGGCCTCAAAGATCTCCGTCGTGAACGCCTGGTCGAGCGCCGTGAGGGCCAGATACTCCCGCAGGCGGTACACCATCGTCCGGTAGCGGTGCTCCACGAAAGCGTCTCCCTGAACCAGCCCGCGGAACAGCACGTTGTCCGCCACCACCACCGCCCGCTCCCGGAGCAGCGGCCGCACCTTGTCCCAATAGTCCGGATACTGCCCCTTGGCGGCGTCGATGAACACGAAATCAAAGCCCGGCGAGAGATGCGGCAGAATCTCTCCGGCGTCCCCCCGCAAAAGCTCGACGCGTCCCGCGTAGGGCGAACGGGCGATGAACCGCGCCGCCGTGTCCGCCATGCGCCCGTCATGCTCCAGCGTCACCGCCGTCGCCTCCGGCGCCCCGTGCGCTACCGCCAGGAGAGCCGAGTAGCCGATGGCCGTTCCGATATCCAGTATCCGACGCGGAGCCGCCTCGCGCAATACCGCGAGAAAGACGGGCCGCTCCGCCGCCCGCAGGATGGGTGCCCCCGTCGCCTCGGCGTACCGCTCCATTTCCTCGAAAATCGTCACCGTCAGCGCACCTGCTCGACGATGCTCAGATGGTCTTCATACGTCATGGAATAATGATTGTGCCCCTGCCGGTCGGCCACGAAGTACAGGTAATCGGTCGGCGCCGGGTACAGTACCGCCTCGATGGAGTCCATGCCCGGATTGGCGATGGGGCCCGGCGGCAGCCCTTCGTTCTGATAGGTGTTGTACGGCGACTCGATCTCGGTATCGGCGTAGGTGACGTCTTCCTTCGGCGCGTCCAGCAGATACTGGATCGTCGTGTCCGACTGCAGCGGCATCCCCAGCCGCAGCCGTTTCAGGAATACCTGGGCAATCACCGGCCGGTCCTCGTCGAAACGGGCCTCCTTCTCCACAAGTGAGGCCAACGTCACCAGGTCGTACAGGGAAAGCCCCTCCGCCATCGCCCGCTGCCGCATGGCATCGGTCATCTTGTCATCGAAATTGTCCGCCATCATGTGCAGGATGGAATTCGCCGTCATGCCCGGCTCCACCTCATAGGTGTCGGGGAACAGGAATCCCTCGGCCCGGTAGGTCGCCTCCGGCGCCGCCAGCATATATTTATACGGCGCGAATTTCACCGCCTCGGCCCGGATCTCCGCAGCCCGGGCGATGCCTTCCTTCTCCAGCCGCTCGGCGATCTCGTTCACGTTGAAGCCCTCGGGAATCGTGAAGCGGGCCGGCGCCGTATCGCCCCGCACCAGCATATCCATGACTTCCTCCGCTTCCATACCGCGGCGGAACTTGTAAGTGCCGGTCTGGAACTTGCTCTCCAACCCGTTCACTTTCGCCGCCAGCCAGAAATACAAGCGGCTGCCGATGATTCCCTTCTCGGCCAGCATGCGGCCGACGCTGTCGGCGTCCATGCCCGGCTCGACGCGGACAAAAACCGGCGCATCCGCCGCATCCGCTGCCGGGGCCGGCGAACAGCCGAACAGCGCGGAAAGAGCGAACCCCACCGCCAGGACCGCTGCCAGGCAGCCCGCCAGGAGGTGCTTCCGGTATTTCTCGTCCGGCCATCGAAAAGCGCCAATCCAATCCGCCAGCTGCTCCAGCTGGCGGATGAGCCAATCCGTCATCCAAACCTCTCCCTTGTCACGCGGTTTGCTTCAATCCACGCCGGTAGTTCAAGGAGTACGACAAGCCTGTGTCGCGTGGATTGCCTTCTTGCAGTCGGGGAATACGCTCCGCTCCCATCTGCGCGATGCAGGCTTTTACGCCCGCTCACAGAAGCGGAAGAATCATTCCGTTGAAAATTCACGCATTTATAGTATTGTAGCATATCAGGACGCGTCTTGTAAAACATTCTTGGCGGCAAAATGCGGCTTTTTCCCGTTTTTCCCTACGCTTTCCGCGACAGATATGATATAATGGAATACGTCGCCGGCGAACAAAGCCGGACGACGGGAAAAACGTTTGCGTTTCTTTGGCGGAAGCACCGGTTTTTTGCGGATTTTTTCAGTTTCGCGTGATACCATGGCGCCGGTGTAAGAAAGGATGGCCGCGGATGATCGAGATGAAAGACGTTTCCAAGATATACGAGAACGGCGCGGTGGCGTTGGAACATGTCAGCGTGGAAATCGGCAAGGGAGAGTTCGTATTCATCGTCGGTGCCTCCGGCGCCGGCAAATCCACTTTTATCCGGCTCCTGTTCCGCGAGGTGCTGCCCTCGGACGGCACCCTCTCCGTGAACGGCTACGACGTCATCGCCATGTCCCACGGTGACGTGCCCTACCTCCGGCGCAGCCTCGGCGTCATCTTCCAGGACTTCCGGCTGCTGCCCGACAAGACGGTCTTCGAGAACGTGGCCTTCGCCATGCAGGTCATCGAAGCGCCCCGTCGTCGCATCCAGCACAGCGTGAACGCGGTCCTCGACATCGTGGGCCTGCGCGACAAGTACAAATGCTTTCCTTCCCAGCTCTCCGGCGGTGAGCAGCAGCGCGTCGCCATTGCCCGGGCCATCGTGAACAACCCGGCCCTCGTCATCGCCGACGAGCCCACCGGCAACCTCGACCCGGAAACGAGCTGGGAGATCATGGACATCTTCAAGCGCATCAACAGCAGCGGCACGACCATCGTCATGGCGACCCATGACAAGCATATCGTCGATACCATGAAGCGGCGCGTCATCGCCATCGAGGACGGCCACATCGTCCGCGACGAAGCCCAGGGGGTTTATGGCTATGAAGCTTAGCACCATCGAGTACGTCATCCGGGAGGTCTTCTTCTCCTTCCGCCGCAACAGCTGGATGGCGATCGCTTCGGTCAGCACGGTGGCGGTGTCCCTGTTCGTCTTCGGGATGTTCCTCGTCATCGTCATGAACATGAGCAAGATGATCAATTCCCTGGAATCCCAGGTGGAAATCAGCGTCTATCTGCAGGACAGCGCCGCCAAGGCGCAGATTGGCCGGATCGAGGAGCAGATCGCGTCGATGCAGGGCATCGCCGAGGTGCGCTTCGTGGACCGGGACACGGCCCTCGCCCGCTTCAAGGAACGGCTGGGAGAGCAGCAGTTCCTGCTGGACGCCCTGGGGGACAAGAATCCCCTGCCCAACGGTTTTGAGGTCCGGGCCCACCGTCCCGACATGGTGAAGACGGCAGCCGCCGCCATCAGCCGGATTGAGGGCGTGGAAACCGTCAAGTACGGGCAGGACGTCGTCGAACACCTCTTTGACATCACCCGGCTCATCCGCATCTTTGGTCTGGCGCTGATGGTTCTCCTGGCAGGGGCGACGCTCTTCATCATTTCCAACACCATCCGCCTCACCGTCATCGCCCGGCGCAAGGAAATCGCCATCATGAAGTACGTCGGCGCCACCGACTGGTTCATCCGCTGGCCGTTCCTGCTCGAAGGCATCGTCCTCGGCTGCTTCGGCGGCCTGGTGGCGGCGGGCGTGCTCTGGGTTGTCTACAGGATGATCACCGCCAAGGTCTACGAGACGCTGGCCTTCTTCCCGCTGATTCCGGCGCACCCGTTCCTCGTTTATATCCTGCTGGTCATTCTCGTCTGCGGCGTGCTGATTGGCGCTTTGGGCAGCACCATTTCGCTGAAGCGCTTCCTGAAGGCATAGGAGGCGGCGCGATGCGGATAGGGAAAAAAGCGGCGGCGCTGGCGCTTGCCCTGGCCCTCGCCCTGGGCCCGGCCCTCCCGGCCCGGGCGGACGAGAACGACGTCGAGGAGTTGGAGGGCCAGCTGGAAAGCCTTCAGGTACAGGCCGAGGCCCAGCAGCAGCGAACCGAGGAGATCCAGTCAAACATCAATACCGTTTCCGACCAGATACGAATGATTTCCGAGGAGGTCAGCAACGCCCAGACGGATTACCGTCAGGTGAAGAAGCTCCTTGACGAGACGAACGCCTCCATCGCCCGCAACCAGGAACTCCTGGAGCAGACGAACCAGGAGCTCGGCGTCAAAAACAAGCTGTTGCAGCGCCGGGTGCGCGATATTTACATGCACGGCCGCATCAGCTACATCGACGTGCTGTTCGGCGCCGCCGACTACAACGATCTCATGACCCGCATGGAACTGCTCTCCCGCGTTATCCGTTCCGACTACGACCTGTTGAAGGCCGTCCGGGAAAAGAAACAGACCGTTGAGGAAACGCAGGCCGCTCTGGAACGGGAACGGGAGGAGCGAGCCGTCCTGGTGAAGGAAGCCGAAGAAAAGGAACTCGCGTTGCGCCTGCGCCGGCAGGAAAAAGACAAACTGCTGGACAAGATGCAGATGGACATGGAGCTTTCCCAGCAGGCCTATGAAGAAATCCTCGAGGCCTCCCGCCGAATCGAGCAGCTGATTCAGCAGAGCCAGTACCGTTATCCGGGAACGCCGCCGGGCTCCGGCGCCATGATCTGGCCCATTGCCGGCGAGATTACCTCGGAATACGGTTGGCGCACCCACCCCATTACCGGCGAAGAGCGCAAACACAACGGCATCGATATCGGCGGCGACTACGACGAGCCGATCTGCGCCGCCGCCGCCGGCCAGGTCTCCTACGCCGGCTGGATTGACGGCTACGGTTACACCGTCATGATCGACCACGGCGGCGGTATCCAGACGCTTTACGGTCACAACGAGGCGCTGGCAGTCACCGAGGGCCAGAACGTCGCCCAGGGCGAAGTCATCGCTTACTGCGGTTCCACCGGCTACTCCACCGGCCCCCACTGCCACTTCGAGGTCCGCGAGAACGGCGAGCCGGTGGACCCGTGGGGTTATCTCTAAAACCATTCTCCGATCGCAAAAAATGCATTTGAACGAACAGCCCGCCGGACGGTTTCGCGTGCTTTGCAGCATCAACCACGCCGCCGCCCGGCGCGGCTCTTGAAAGAAAACAGGTGAATACCAAGGTGTTTTTGGCTGGCAAGAAAAAAATCATCGTCCTCGTCCTCGCCGTCGCGGCCTTTTCCTCCCTGGCGACGCTCGCGGGCCTGGCGGCGATCCTGGACCTCGACCTCTCGCGGTTGGCCCAGCTTTCCCGCTTCATGGCCTCCCTGCGCTTCGTCGAGCTCCGCTACGTGGAGGAGGTGGACGACGAACGGCTCATAAACGGGGCTATTTCCGGCATGATGAAATCCCTGGACGACCCCTACTCCGTCTATCTCGACCCCAAGATGTACAAGCGGATGCAGAACCAGACCAGCGGTCAGTTCGGTGGCATCGGCGTCGTCATGGGCTTCGATGACGCCGGCGTCCACGTCATTTCCGTCATTCCCGGCACCCCCAGTGAAGCGGCGGGCCTGAAGCCCGAGGATCGTATCGTGGCGGTCAACGGCGAAGCCACGGCGGATATGCCCCCGGAAAACGTCGCCGTCAATATCCGCGGCGAAGCGGGCACGGAAGTCGTCCTGACCATCGACCGCGCCGGTGAGGAGCGGCGTGACTACACGCTGACCCGCGACAACATCCACGTTGACACCGCCGCCGGCAAGATGCTTACCGACAGCGGCATCGGCTACATCCGCATCAGTTCCTTCGCCTCCGAGACGGCGACGGAATTCCAGAAGGCTTACGACGAGCTGGCCGCCGCCGGCATGAAGGGCCTGATTCTCGACTTGCGGGCCAACCCCGGCGGCTACATCGCCACCTGCGTCGAGATCGCCCAGCAACTCGTGCCGAAGGGCCCCATCGTCTCCGTCGTCCAGCGGGACGGCACCCGGGAGGAGCACGCCTCCAAACTCGCGGCCCCGCCCTGCCCGCTGGTGGTCCTCATCGACAAGAACAGCGCCAGCGCCTCCGAGATCCTGGCCGGCGCCCTGCAGGACACCCACGCCGCTACCCTCGTCGGCAAGACCTCCTATGGCAAAGGCTCGGTCCAGCTGGTCCAGCCCATTCCCGGCGAGAAGGACGCCCTCAAGCTGACCATCGCCAAATACTACACCCCCAGCGGTCGCAGCATCAACGGCACCGGCATTGACCCCGACGTCGAGATCGACTTGCCGAAGGAATCCACCGAAGACCTTCAGCTCAAAGGCGCGCTCGACATCATGCGGGAAAAGC
>JAEEGN010000318.1 GCA_016280345.1 Selenomonadaceae bacterium
AGTCGGCGGGCGCGAGGTTGGCTACATGTTCGGCCAGTACAAGCGCATTCGCGACCTCTACGAGGGCGTTCTCACCGGCAAGGGCCTGACCTTCGGCGGCAGCCTCGCCCGCACCGAAGCCACCGGCTACGGCCTGCTGTACTTCGTCAAGCACATGCTGGACGACGCCAAAATCGACATCAAGGGCAAGACCGTCGTCATCTCCGGCTCCGGCAACGTGGCCACCTACGCCATCGAAAAAGCGCAGCAGATGGGCGCGAAGGTTGTCGCCTGCTCCGACTCCAACGGCTACGTCTACGACCCGGCCGGCCTCGACCTGGCCCTCGTCAAGGACATCAAGGAAGTCCGCCGGGCCCGCATCAAGGAATACGTCAAGAAGCGCAAGAAGGCGAAATACACCGAAGGCTGCAAGGGCGTCTGGACCATCAAATGCGACATCGCCCTGCCCTGCGCCACCCAGAACGAGCTCGACCTCGAGAGCGCGAAGATCCTCGTCAAGAACGGCGTCAAGGCCGTGGGCGAAGGCGCGAATATGCCCTGCACCCTGGACGCCATCGACTTCCTGCAGAAGAAGAAAGTCCTCTTCGCCCCGGCGAAGGCGGCCAACGTCGGCGGCGTCTCCGTCTCGGCGCTGGAAATGACGCAGAACTCCGAGCGTCTGCCCTGGACCTTCGAGGAAGTGGACGAACGCCTCAAGGTCATCATGGCCAACAGCTACAAGAAGGCCAAGGAAGCCGCCGAGCGCTACGGCGTCAAGGGCAACCTCCTGGCCGGCGCCAACCTGGCCGGCTTCGCCAAAGTCGCCGAAGCAATGCACGCCCAGGGTTGGGTGTGATCCTCTGATACGAAACGAGCCTCACCAGGCGGGTTGTCCGTCGGGTTAGGCTCGTTTTTCGTCTGTTTCGGCGCGGCGCCGTCGAGGATGGCTCCCCCCTTTTGTGTCCAAAACAATCTTACCCTTCACCTATGTACTGATATTCTCCCGATACGCCGCCGGCGTTTCTGCCGTCCGGATGCCGTTCTCATTTACAGCGCCGGACGAGTATGCTACAATGGCGGCAGAAGGCCGATGGCGGGCGGCAGGTTTTTCTCCGTCCGGCGGCCCGATTCCGAAGGAAGAGAGGTCGATTCCCATGAGACGGTTTTCCCTTTTGCTGCTCACGCTGGCCGTCCTGCTCGGCGGTATGATCCCGACCGCGGCTGCCCCGCAAAGCAAGCCGGGGCGGGCGGCGGTCATAAAGATCGCCATGATTGCCGACGACGGCGGCATCACGGACCAATCCTTCAACCAGACGATCTATGAGGCCTGCAAAGCCTATGCCCAGTCCTACGGGACGCCCTTTGTCTGCTTCCAGCCGGTGACGAGCTCGGACGAGGAACGCATCGGCATCATCAACGAGGCGGCCGGCTTTGGCTACAACGTCATCGTGACGGCGGGCAGCCGTTTTTCCCACGCAATCCGGACGATGGCCCCGCAGCACCCCGAGACGTTTTTCCTGGCGCTGGATCTGGACCGGACGCTCTTGCGCGGCTATTCCATCCCGCCGAACCTTTACTGCGCGTCGTACCGCGAGGAATACAGCGGCTACATGGCCGGCTACGCGGCGGTGCGGCTGGGCTACCGCCGCCTCGGCTTTCTCGGCGGCCGGGGGGTGGCGAGCATCCGACGCTACGGCGGCGGCTTCATCCAGGGCGCGAATGATGCCGCCCGGGAGCTGGCGCTTTCCAACGTGACGATGAAGTACCTTTACGCCAACAGCTTTGAGCCGGACGAGGCCATCACCGCCCGGATGGCGGAGTGGTACCGGCAGGGAACGGAGGTCGTATTCGTCTGCGGCGGCGGTATCTATGTCTCGGCGGCGGAGGCGGCGCAGGCGGCGGGCGGCAGGCTCATCGGCGTGGACGTGGACCAGTCAGGGGTCATCGACCACCAGTACGGCAGCGGTATGACCGTCACCAGCGCCATGAAGGATCTGTACGGCGCCGTGCAGGATTCGCTGGCGAAGATCGCCTCGGGCACGCTGAAGGGCGGCCGCGTGGAAATACTGGGCCTCGTGAGCGCGGACCCCGCGAAGAATTACGTCCGCCTTCCCATCGCCACGACGCAGTGGAACGACCGCTTCACCGTCATCGACTACCAGAATCTGGTGGCCGCCATGTACCACGGCGAAGTCAAGGTGAGCGGCAATACCATGCGCAGCCCGGCCTCCTACGCGACGGCAATCCGCCTCGACGATCAGGGCGTCCTCCCGTGAGCCCTTCCCCCTGCCGATAGCCAAAGCCCCGGGGCATAATCGCGCCGGGGCTTTCGTCTTCCCGCGCTGCCGGGCCGGGCAGTTCATCAGCAAAACGCCGCGGGGGGAAGAATCCGTATGATTCTCGGAGAGGCCCGGGAACCCGTTCCGAACCCTCCCCTGCCCGGCAAAAATCGGCCTTGCACGCAACTTCGTCCAAAAATTATTATACACCCTGTAACGCAAAATGTTCAGTAGAAATTTCCGCCCTTTCTGACCGACTTTCCCATAACCACGCGCCTTCACGGCGAAAAATCCCGTCACTCATTTGACGTTTTGACTTTTAAATCGTCGGACTTCTCCCCGGCAAAAGCATTCCCCCCGGGGCAAAGCAGAAAGCTCCCGCGGCGGGCGGAGGCGGGATACATCCCCTGGCAAAACGGTCAGACAAAAGGGGAAACGAAAAGGTACCCACGAAGCAACCAAACAAAAAAATATGCGTTCGTTTTCCGAAAGCAGGACATCGCAAGGCAGCCGCAAAACCATCCCGCAAAAAAGCCCCGGGGCGAAAACGTCCCGGGGCCTTGGTGTCCTATGGAGCGGGCGGGGGGAGTCGGACCCCTCTCTGAGGCTTGGGAAGCCGCTATTCTACCGATGAACTACGCCCGCATTTCCTGACGGAAATATGTTACCACAAATCGCGGCCGGTGGCAAGTCATTCTTTCCGCTTGCGGCCGATGAGAAGCGCGGAATAGATGATGTCCGCCTGAATGAATTTCGGATTCGAGACGCCGGAGGTCTGATACTGAATCTCCACATCCAAACCGTTCTCCTGCATGTCCCGGACCTTGCGGTTCAGTGCCCGGTTAAACTCATCCGGCTTGTCGCCGAAAGTGACCATGTCAATGCACGCAATGGGTTCACGCTGTTCCATATCGGGGTTCCTCCTCATTCCGGAAGCATTCGCTGCCACATTTGCCGCCGTCTCTCCCGGCCAAAAACGGTTACTTTATTATAAGCGATAACGGGAAAATTTTCAATAGACCGGAGAAACGACCAACCCGACGGCAAGTCAGTCCGTCAGGAGCGGAAACGGTCCCAGCCGGAGCGCGGGCGCGGTTTCGCCGGCGGGGCGATGAACGGTGTCCCCGGCGTGACGGGCTTCTGTTCCGGCTCCGGCGCTTTCTCCAGCTCCGGCGCGGAGGGCGGGGTGGTCTCCTTCTCCTGCTGGAGCTTCGCCAGATAGTCCCCGAGCAGACCCTCTTTGAGCGGGGCCGGATTGCCACCCGGCGCCGCGGTGGGCGGAGTCTCGATGGGGGTGATCCTGATGTCGAGGTTGTCGCCGTTCTTGATGGGGTCGGTGAATTTCGCCGATTTCCCGTTGACCAGGATGTCCACGGAAACGCGGCTGTCAGCCGCCGGCGGCTCGAAGCCCACGGCGGCCAGCGCGGTGGAGACGATGGTGGCGCGTCGCTCGGAGCGGTCGAAGTGGATCTTCGCCCCCTCGGCCAGCAGGGTGTTGGCGGTAGCGGGGCGGCCGTTCATCTCAATGCTGACGACGGCGGAGGGAATCTTCTCCTCGACGCCGTTGTAGAGGATGGTGATGCTCGTGTCCCGCTCCTCGAGGCTCAACACCTGGGCCAGCTTCGGTTCCTCATTGAGCAGGTACTCGATGCGGTCGCCCTCGTGGACCTCCGCCGACAGCGTGCTGGGCTCGTCGTTCAGCAGAATATCGGGCTTGGCGGCGTACTGGGCCTCGGAGCCGTTGAGCTGGTACCTGATCTTGCGGCCCGTCGGGGGGAACCCGGCGGCGGCCAGGGCCTCGCCCACGGAGCGAACGTCCTTCGAGGTGACGACGTCACCGTCCTGCAGAAGATAGTCCATGGCGACCGGCTTGTCGTTGACGAGGAACTGGGCCGGTATCTTCTTCTCGAAGCCGTTGACGAAAATCGTCGTCAGCGGCGGGTCTTCCACGATTTCCGCCAGGCGGATTTCAGGGTTCGTGCCGCTCTCCCCCGGCTCGATCTGGATATGGCTGCCGTCGCGGATGGGCATGTCGATGGTGGCGCTCTCCCCCTCCAGGGTGAGCCGCGCCAACGTCCCCATGGTGCCGGGGAAGAACTTCGTCTGCCCGTTGACGGTGACCTGCGTGCCGAGGCCCGGCTTGCCGTTGAACTTCTTGAGCTGGATGCCGGCGGAGAGCAGAGCGTCGGAAATGGTGAGGTCGCGGAAGTTGAACAGCCGGTATTCCTGGTCGTTGACATAGACGGTCAGGAAGTGCAGCGTGTTCAGCGAGGCAATCTTCAATATGCCCAGCGGGGTGACGGCGTCCGGCAGGCGGAGCACGTCGGGCAGGCCGTTCACGCCGTCCACGATTTCGGGATGGCGCACCGCCACGCGGCCCGCAGGGAGCTTCAGTATCTTGGTGACGACCTCGGCCAGGTGGGGCGTGAGGCTGCCGCCGCCCACCAGCAGCACCGCCTGGGGCTCCTCGCCGTTCAGCTCGATGATCTGCCTGGCGATGGCGTCGGCCAGTTTCTCGATGTTCGGCATGATGGGCTCGATGACCTGATCGGCGGCCATGTCGTAATGGGTGCCGAGGATGTCGTCAAAGGCGACGCTGTTGCCGCTGGTGGCTTCACGCTTGATCCGTTCGGCCACGTTGAAGTCCAGCAGGAACTTCTGGGAAATGGCCTCAGTGATCTCGTCGCCGGCCATGGGAACCATGCCGTAGGCGATGACGGAACCGTTCTTGGTGATGGCGACGTCGGAAGTGCCGGCGCCGATGTCGACGAGCACCAGGTTCAGATGGCGCATCGTCGGCGGAATCAGCACGTTGATGGCGGCAATCGGCTCCAGGGTGATGGCCTGCATGGCGAGGTCCGACGCCTGGAGCGCCGAGTCCATGGAGTCGATGACCTGCCGGGGCAGGAAGGTGGCGATGACCGTCGCCTGGGCCTGGCGGCCGCGCTGGCCGACAAGGCTCTTCAGGCGGTTGCCGTCGAGAATATATTTGATGGTGCTGTAGCCGACGCAATAATAGCGGGAGGGGTCGCCGATATCCGTGGAGGAGGCCAGCTTCGCCTGGGCCGCCTGGACGCCGGCGAAGTCGAGCCGTCGCTCCTGCTCCTCGGTGATGGTGGTGCCGAATTCCATCTCGGCGTCGCAGGTCTCGGTATAGAGCGCGCGGCCGGCGGCGGCCACGGCCACCTTGTCCAGCGGGCCTGCCGACGCCTCCAGCGCCGCCTTGACCTCGCGGATGACAGCCGCCACCTGCGGCACGTCGTGAATCTGGCCGTCCAGCATGGCGCGGGTCTTATGCTCCCGCCGGGTGGTATCGAGAATGGTCAGGCTGCCGTCCGCCTCCACCGCGGCCACGATGCCGATGACGCTGCGGGTGCCGACGTCAAGCGCGAAAATGCGCTCCTTCGTCGCCGCTTCGGCGGCGGATATCGGCGACGGGGCCGGCTTCGCCGCCGGGGCGGCCGGCGCGGGCG
>JAEEGN010000002.1 GCA_016280345.1 Selenomonadaceae bacterium
CGACGAGGCGGCGGCGCAGCCGCGCCGGCCTCCCCCGTCAGCCAGGCCCGCGCCTCGCCCTCCGTCATGAAACCCTTATAGACCGCGCCGGGAAAGCCGTCTATCTGCGCCTTGCACGCGGCCCAGTCGGTGAAGAGGCCCGTCCGCCGCCCCCGACGCACCGCGTAGTATTTTTTCGCCATCGCTTTTCCTCCGTCACCAACAAAAAAAGCAGCCACCCGGCTGCTTCTATGGTATCCTTTTCAACGTCGGGCCGCAGCCCTCAGGCACCCTCGCGGCACATGGAACGGTTCACTTACCGCTGCTTCCTTCCGGACCTGACGGGGTTCATGAGGCCCCATTGCGCGAGACCAAAGCACTGCGGTCCGACCTGGAAAAGGAATGAAAACAAAATGGCGGAGAGTGAGAGATTCGAACTCTCGGTACAGCGTTCACCGTACACACGATTTCCAGTCGTGCTCCTTCAACCACTCGGACAACTCTCCAACTGCTTGATTCAGAAAACGATATGGGATTGCGCGCCGTTTCATGACGCTATAATAGAATACCACACTTACCCCCGCCTGTCAATCGTTTTCCTTTCCCGCTTATGCCGAATAGCGCCCGGCGGGGTTGTAAACGGGAAGGGACGAGGCCCCGGAAGGTATGCCCGGCGGCAAAAGCATCGCCGGCAAGCGCCCCCGCCGCCGGCTCCCTGCGCGCCGGGAGGCGGGGGAAAGGTTTCTTATACGCGTTTTTTCCGCCGCGGCCATCAGCCGCCCAGATAGGCTTTCCGTATCTTCTCACTGGCCGCCAGCTCTTTGGCGTCGCCGGAGAGGGTGATGCGGCCGGTTTCGAGGACGTAGGCGCGGTTGGCGATGGAGAGCGCCATGTTGGCGTTCTGCTCCACCAGCAGCACCGTGGTCCCGGCCTGGTTGATGTCGACGATGATGTTGAAGATTTCCCGGATCAGGAGCGGCGCCAGGCCCATCGAAGGCTCGTCGAGGAGCAGGAGCTTCGGACGGCTCATCAGGGCGCGGCCCATGGCCAGCATCTGCTGCTCGCCGCCGGAAAGCGTCCCCGCCGCCTGTTGCTTGCGCTCCAGGAGCCGCGGGAAGCGGTTGAAGACCATCTCGTAGTCCTGCTCGACGCCGTCTTTGTCGGTGCGGGTGTAGGCGCCGAGTTCCAGGTTCTCCATGACGGTCATGTTGGCGAAGATGCGCCGCCCCTCGGGGACCTGGGAGATGCCGCGGCGCACGATTTCCTGGGCCGGGACGCCGGCAATCGGCTCCCCCAGGAAGGAAATCGTCCCCTCCTTCGGCGTCAGCAGGCCGGAGATGGTGCGCAGCGTGGTGGATTTCCCGGCGCCGTTGGCCCCGATGAGGGTCACGATCTCGCCCTCGGCCACGGTCAGGCTGATGCCCTTGATGGCGTGGATGGCGCCATAGTACACGTTGATGTCGTTGACTTCCAGCATGGCGGCCATTTACGCCTCACCTCCCAGATAGGCCCGGATGACCTCCGGGTTGTTCTGAATCTGCTCGGGGGTGCCGTGGGCGATGATCTCGCCGTATTCCAGGACGTAGATGCGCTCGCAGATGCCCATGACGAGGCTCATGTCGTGCTCGATGAGCAGGATGGTAAGGCTGAACTGGTCGCGTATCCAGCGGATCATCTCCATGAGCTCATGGGTTTCCTGCGGGTTCATGCCCGCCGCCGGCTCGTCCAGCAGCAGCAGTTTTGGCTTCGCCGCCAGGGCCCGGGCGATCTCGAGCCGCCGCTGGGCACCGTAGGGCAGGTTCTTGGCGGTTTCCTCCGCCTTGTCGTCGAGCTTGAAGATGGACAGCAGCCGATGGCTTTCCGCCGTCACCAGCGCTTCCTCGTCGAAGTAGCGGCCGACGCGGAAGACGGCCTCGGCCACGCTGTACTTCACATGGCTGTGAAAGGCGATCTTGACGTTGTCGAGGACGCTGAGCTCGGAGAAGAGCCGGATGTTCTGGAAGGTGCGGGCGATGCCCCGCTGGGTGATCTCGTAAGGCTTGAGGCCGGCGATGTTCTGGCCGTCGAATTCGATGGTGCCGCTGGTGGGCTGATAGACACCGGTGAAGAGGTTGAATGCCGTGGTCTTGCCGGCGCCGTTGGGGCCGATGAGGCCGATGAGTTCGCCGGGGTTGATGTAGATATTGAAGTCGGAGACAGCCTTCAGGCCGCCGAACATTTCCACTACGTGGGTGGATTTAAGCAGCGGTTCCACGTCGTTTTGCCTCCTTCCCGTTTTCCTGCCGGAAGACGCCGGTGGTTCTCATTCCTCCCGGCCTCCCTTCAGGCCGCGCAGCCGTGAAAACGGCGCCAGCTTCGTGAGCTCGACGTAGCCGAAGAGCCCCTGGGGCCGGTAGAACATCAACAGGATCAAGGCCAGCGCGTAGATGATCATGCGGAACTCCGGCCAGTCCGCCAACGCCGCCGACAGGGCCGTGACCACGAAAGCGCCGGCGATGGAGCCGGTGAGGGAACCGAGGCCGCCCAGCACCACCATGATGAGGTAGTTGAAGGACTGCATGAAGGTAAAGGAGCCGGGGCTGATGATGTAGAAGCAATGGGCGAAGAGCGCCCCGGCGACGCCGGCGAAGGCGGCGCCGATGGTGAAGGCCAGGACCTTGTACTTCGTGGTATTGATGCCCATGGCAGCGGCGGCGATCTCGTTCTCGCGGATGGCGATGCAGGCGCGGCCGTGGCTGGAGTTCACGAAGTTCTTGATGGCGAAGAGCGTCAACAGCATGGTGGCGAACACCCAGGGGAAGGTGGTCAGGTGCGGGATGCCGGAGAAGCCGGCGGCGCCGCCCACGTACTGGATATTCATGATGACGATGCGGATGATCTCGCCGAGGCCCAGGGTGGCGATGGCCAGATAGTCACCGTTCAGCCGCAGCGTCGGCAGGCCGATGAGGAAGCCCAAGACCGCCGCCGCCAAGCCGCCGCCCACCATGCCGGCAATGAGCGGCAGATGGAAATTCGTGGTCAGGATGACGCCGACGTAAGCCCCGACCGCCATGAAGCCGGCGTGGCCGAGGGAGAACTGGCCGGTGTAGCCGTTGATGAGGTTCAGGCTGGCCGACAGGATGACGTTGATGCCGATCAGGATGATGTTGAGTTTCCAGAAAGAGCCGATGAAGCCGCCCTCCATGGCGCCCCCGATGACGGCGAAGAGGACGACGCCAAAGACCAGAAGCCGGAGGTCGTTTTTTTGAACGCTGTTCATGCCGTCACCTCACACTTTCTCCTGGGTGTTCGTGCCGAAGATGCCCGCCGGACGGAACAAGAGCACCAGGATCAATATGGCGAAGGCGGCCGCGTCGCGGAAGGTCGAGGACAAAAAGCCCGAGACCAGCGACTCGACGACGCCGAGAATCAGCCCGCCGGCCATGGCGCCGGGAATGACGCCGATGCCGCCCAATACGGCGGCGACGAAAGCCTTGAGGCCGGGCATGATGCCCATCAGCGGGTCGATGGAGTTGTAGTACACGCCCACCAGGACGCCGCCGGCCGCCGCCAGCGCCGAGCCGATGCCGAAGGTGATGGAGATGACGCGGTCGGCGTCGATGCCCATGAGCTGGGCGGTCTCCGTATCGAAGGACACGGCCCGCATGGCCTTGCCGATCTTCGTCTTCTGCACGATGTAGGTCAGGATCACCATCAGTATCAGCGTGATGGCGAAAATCAGGAGCTGCTGCCCGTTGACCACGAAGCCGCCCACCGTGATGCCGGTGCTGCTGAACACGTCGGGGAACGTGCGCGGCGTCGGCGTCACGAAATACATGGTGGCGTATTCGAGGAAGAAGGAGACGCCGATGGCCGTGATGAGCACCGAGATGCGCGGCGCGTGCCGCAGCGGCTTGTAGGCCAGCCGCTCCACCACCATGCCCAGCAGCCCCGTCACCGCCATGGAGACGATAAGCGCCGGGAAGATGCCCCATCCGAGGACGGTGATGGCAAAGAAGCCGACGTAGGCGCCGACCATATAGATATCACCGTGGGCGAAATTGATGAGCTTGATGATACCGTAAACCATAGTGTAGCCGAGGGCAATCAGCGCATAGATGCTGCCCAGCGATACGCCGTTGATGAGCTGCTGCACCAAGAGGCTCCCAAAATCCATCGAGAATCACTCCATCCAGTTCCTAAGGAACAAAGGGCCAAAAGCCCCGCCCTCCGTTCCGGCAAACAAAGAGGCCGCATGGCTGCGGCCTCTTCGCTGACGCCCGCGATTCGCTTTTGCGGGCGGGATTCTATTCCGGCGAATTGTCAAGGAACGATCTTCGCGGCAACCAGCCGGTCGCCGTCCTTGTTCTGAAGGATGACCGCCTGCTTGATCGGGTTGTGGTTCTTGTCCATCGTGATCGTGCCGGTGCCGGCCTTCAGATCCTTCGTCTCGGCGATGGCCTTGGCAATCTTCTCGGAGTCGTCGCTGCCGGCGCGCTTGATGGCGTCGATCAGCACCTTGCCGGCGTCATAGCCCAGGGCCGCGAAGACGTTCGGCGCGTGGTTGTACTTCTTCTTGAAAGCCTCAAGGAACGGCTTCACGCTCTCGTCCTTGTCGGAGTAATGGGTGCAGAAATAGGTATCGTTCAGCGCGGCCTTGCCGGCGATGTCAGCGACCTTCGGGTCATCCCAGCCGTCGGTGCCGAGGATCGGCTTCGTGATGCCCATCTCGCGGGCCTGCTTGACGATCTTGCCGACCTCTTCGTAGTAGGCCGGGACGAACAGCACGTCGGCGTTCGCCGTCTTGATCTTCGTCAGCGTCGCCTTGAAATCCTGGTCCTTCTGGAGGAACGCCTCCTCCATCAGCACCTTGCCGCCCGCCGCCTCGAACTTCTCCTTGAAGACGGCGCCGAGGCTCTTGGAGTAATCGGAGCTGGAATCCACATAGATGACGGCCGTCTTGGCCTTCAGGTTATCGGCGGCGAACTTCGCCATGACGTCGCCCTGCTGCGGATCGATGAAGCAGCTGCGGAAGACGTAGGGCTGCACCTTGCCGTTGTCCACCGTGACCTTGGCGCTGGTGGCGCAGGGCGCCAGGATGGGCACCTTGTGCTCGGTGGCGATCTGCGTCTCGGCAATGACCGGGGCCGTAGTCGCCGGACCGACCAGGACCTTCACCTTGTCGTCGGCGATGAGCTTCGTCGCCGCCGTAACGGCCTCAGAGTTCTCGGACTTCGTGTCCGCCTTGATGAGCTTGATCTTTTTGCCGTTTACGCCGCCCGCCGCGTTGATCTCGTCGATGGCCAGCGCCAGGCCCTCATAGGTGGCCGTGCCGTAGTTGGCGACGTTGCCGGTGAGCTCGAAGTTCGCGCCCACGGGAATCTCGTTTGAGGCGGCCTTCTTCTCGCCGCCGCCCCCGCCGCCGCAGCCGGCGAGCACGCCGCCCAGCATCAGGGCACCCAATACCATTCCGGCCGTACGCCGGAGTTTCTTCCCGAAAATCATCAGAATCCCCCTCCCCAAAAATCGCGGCCAGCCGGTCCGATACGGCCCGACCCGCCAAATGATGTACTATATTATAATTTACCGGGCCCCAATAGTCAATACGTTTTTTCCGATATGCCACGGACAATCCCGTCATCTGTCCTCCTCACAAGGACACCTGCGGGAATTTGTTTCCCCTGCGGCCGGAATAAAAGACGACGGCCCCATCCGGCAGCCGCCGTCTTTTTGCTGTTCAAGGGAACGACATATATTTATACCGCAGCCGGACGCGAGGAGGCTGGCGATTGTTCGCATCAAAAAAAAGAGCACGAAGATCAGGAAATCCGATCTTCGTGCTTCGTCTTATTATGGCACCTCATAATCAAAAATCGTGTGAGGAACTGCGTCTTTTTTGCGTCCCTTGAAAGGCGGACCACTTCTTCCACGCAGGAACGCATCGTCTCCTCGTAGGAATCGCCTCTGAGAAAGGCGTTCGCCAAAAACCGCACCGACAACAGCGCGCAATCGATACCCGCTCCGGTGATGTTGTGGATCAGGCCCGCCGCATCGCCGATGAAGAAGGTGCGCGTCCCGGTCCGCAGCAGCACGTCGTTTCCTATCGGCAAGGGGGCGCCGCGAAAGCGGCTCGGGACCGGGATTCCCATGCCCCGGCAAAAATCAGTCGCCCCCTCGCGTACGATACGAATGGAATCGACTCCCGCCTCGGCACAGACGCCGCAGCCCACCACCGCTTTCTCGCCCTGCGGGATGTACCAGCTATACCCGATCGCGTCGGCAAGATAGTCCAGGACAACCTCCCCGCCGAAAAGCGGAATCTCGCTCTCAACGGCGATTGCGACCCGTGGCGCCCGCCCCGTTGTCAGACGGCGCGTCGCCGACATGGCCCCGTCCGCGCCAACGAGACGATCAAACCGCACGGAAAAGCGCCCGCCCTTCCGCAAGTCGTCGCCGACGGCGACGCCCTTCGCCTCGTCGATTTCCCGCACGGCTACGCGGTCCATGAGCCGTCCGTCCGTTTCCCGATAGCGGCGGAGGGCATAATCATCCAATCGCTTCCTCGGCAACGCCCACAAATTCCCTTGCGAACCAAGCTCGCACCCGCTGAATCGTTGGCAAATACGGTCTATCCGGGACGAGCAAAGGATGGCAAACGAGTTCGGACCATACACCGCCTCGAACTGTCTGATTCCCTCGCCGGACACCAGACCGCCGCAGAGCTTATCCTTTTCCTTTGCGTCCAAAAGCTCCAGCAACAGGACGTCGTCCCCGGCCTTTCGCAGAAGGAAGCCGAGGGATGCCCCCGCAAGTCCGGCGCCGACGATCAGCGTTTTGCACCGATACTGTCCGTCCATGATTTTCACCGCTCCCCCCGGCGGCGCACCGCACCGTATTGTATCGCCTGCCCGGTTTGTTCCTTACAGGCTGCCGCTTGTTTGTTCATCCTGCGCTTCCACCTTATGGGGTTTCCTTTCGCCCTGTAATGCAGCCGATCCGGGCAAAAATGACGCGCGGCAAAATCCGATTTTACAAAAAGTCAAATCCCTGCCAAAACAACGCCGTTTACCGTCATCTCCGGGAAAGTGCCGCTTACTCCGGCTTCCGGATGACCTCGACGCCGCCCATGTAAGGTACCAGCGCCTCGGGGACGACGACGGAACCGTCCTCCTGCTGATAGTTCTCCAGAATGGCCGACACCGTGCGGCCCACCGCCAGGCCCGAGCCGTTCAGCGTGTGGCAGAACTCCGGCTTGTCCTTCGGCGTGCGGCGGAACTTGATGTTCGCCCGGCGGGCCTGGAAATCGAGGCAGTTGGAGCAGGACGAGATCTCGCGGTAGCGGTCCTGGGACGCCATCCAGACCTCGATGTCATAGGTCTTGGCCGAGGTGAAGCCCATGTCGCCGGTGCAGAGGGTGACGACGTGGTAGGGCAGCTTCAGGAGCTGCAGCACTTCCTCGGCGTCGCGCACCATGCCCTCGAGTTCGTCCCAGGAATTTTCCGGCAGGCAGAACTTGATGAGCTCGACCTTGTTGAACTGGTGCTGGCGAATCAGCCCCCGGGTGTCGCGGCCGGCGCTGCCCGCCTCAGCCCGGAAGCTGGCCGTATAGACGGTGTAATGCTCGGGCAGCTGCGCGCCGTCGAGGATTTCCTCCCGGTGGTAGTTTGTCGCCGGCACTTCGGCGGTGGGAACGAGGTACTGGTCAAGGCCGTCCAGCTTGAACATATCCTCGGCGAACTTCGGCAGCTGGCCGGTGCCGATCATGCTGTCGCGGCTGACGATGTAAGGCGCCAGCATTTCCGTATAGCCCTGCTTCGCGTGCAGGTCCATCATGAAGTTGATGCAGGCCCGCTCCAGCCGCGCTCCCAGGCCCTTGTAGAACGCGAACCGCGCCCCGGAGACCTTCGCCGCCCGCTCGAAGTCGAGAATATCCAGCGCCTCGCCGATATCCCAGTGCGGCTTCGGCGCGAAGGGCAGCTTCACCGGCTCGCCCCAGCGGCGGATTTCCGGGTTCTCCGTGTCGTCCTTGCCGATGGGGACGTCCTCCTTCGGCATGTTCGGGATGCTCAGGAGGATATCCCGCAGCGCCTCCTCGACGCCCTTGAGCTCGCCGTCGAGGGCCGCGATCTTGTCGCCCACGGCCCGCATTTCCGCCACCATCGCCGCGGCATCCTCGCCCTTCTTCTTCAGGACGCTGATTTCCTTCGACGCCGCGTTGCGCCGGCTCTTCAACCCCTCGGACTCGGCCAGGATGGCCCGGCGCTTCTTCTCCAGCCCCTCGAACTCGTCAAGCGACAAGGAATTGCAGCGGTTCTTCAGCATGGCGCGGACCTCGTCCAGATGGTCGCGCACGAATTTGATATCCAACACAAAAAAGCCCCCTAATGAACGCCCGGCGGGCGCGAATGTACTCATACATTACTCATTATATCGGCCCCGGCCCCGGCTGTCAACCGGATTTCCCCGCTTGCAGGGCGGCGAAGGCGGTGCTATAATGCAACATATAATCATTGTTCCGCAAGAAAGGAAGTAGCATCATGGCCATATACGACCCAAAATCGGCCAAGGCCGAGGAATTCATCAACCATGAGGAAATCGAGGATACGCTGGCTTACGCCGAAGCGCATAAAAGCGACCGCCCGCTGATTGAGAGCCTTCTGGCCCGCGCCGCCGACTGCAAGGGACTCACCCACCGCGAGGCGGCGGTGCTGCTCGCCTCGGACCAGCCCGACCTCAACGAGAAGATGTTCAACCTGGCGAAGAAAATCAAGGAGGAGCTCTACGGGCAGCGCATCGTGCTCTTCGCGCCGCTGTATCTTTCCAACTACTGCATCAACAGCTGCGTGTACTGTCCCTATCACGCGAAGAACCGCAACATCCGCCGCGTCAAATTCACCCAGGACGAGATCCGCCGCGAGGTCATCGCCCTGCAGGACATGGGTCACAAGCGGCTGGCGCTGGAGACCGGCGAGGACCCCGTAAACAATCCCATCGAGTACGTGCTGGAGAGCATAAAGACCATCTACAGCATCAAGCACAAGAAC
>JAEEGN010000034.1 GCA_016280345.1 Selenomonadaceae bacterium
AAGTTATGAAAATAAAGAGGAATCTTGGAGTTTGTAGCGAACTGTTGCAGTGTAAAAATTTTAAAGGAGGCTATACTCGTGAACAAAACGGAATTGGTTGCCAAGGTTGCCGAGAAGTCTGGTCTGACAAAGAAAGATGCCGAGAAGGCCGTTAACGCCCTGTTCGAGAGCGTTAAAGAGGCTCTGGTCAAGAAGGACAAGGTTCAAATGATCGGCTTCGGTACTTTCGAGGTTAAGGCACGCGCTGCTCGCAAGGGCCGTAATCCGCAGACGGGTGCCGAGATCAAGATCCCTGCTTCCAAGAATCCGGTCTTCAAGGCAGGCAAGGGCTTGAAGGATGCCGTCAACAAGAAGAAGAGCAAATAATCCGGCCGCCCCCTGGGGCAGGCGGTCTCCGTCAGGAGACGACGGGAGGATGCCGCGCGGCGGCATCCTCTTTTTCTTTTCGCGATCAAGCCAGGCGGGGAACTTTTTTCCTCGTTTGGCGGCGGAGGAGGCATCTCAATGAAAGATAGAATCATCCTGATCTCGGGTGGGACGTCCGGGATTGGTCTGGCGGCAGCCCGGCTTTTCCTTTCCAGGGGAATGAAGGTGGCGCTGGCCGGGCGCAGCGAGGCAAAGGGCCGGGCGGCCATCAGTGCGCTCGATACCCGGCACGCCGGTGAGATGTTTCGGGAAAAAGCGAAATACATCATGGCTGATGTGAGCCAGCCCGAAGGTTGCGAGCGTCTGGTCAAGGATACCATCGCCAGATTCGGCCGGATTGATGTGCTGGTCAACTCAGCGGGCGTCTACTTTGAACAGCCGGCGGAGGACCTCACCGAGGAGGATTATACCCGTGTGATGGACGTCAATCTCAAGGGAATCATGTTTCTGACAAAATACGCTTTGCCGTATCTGAAGGAAGCCAAGGGGAATATCGTCAACGTATCCTCCGACGCCGGCCTTCGGGGAAATTACCTTTGCAGCCTTTACTGTGCCTCGAAAGGAGCGGTCACGCTCTATACCAAGTCGCTGGCCATTGAGCTCGCGCCTCACGGGGTACGGGTGAACTGTGTCTGTCCCGGCGATATCCTGACACCGATGACAGAGTCTCAGCTCCAGGCGGCCATTTCCCGGGAAGAAGCCCTGCAGGCGATGGCGTCAGTCTATCCCCTGCAACGTATTGGCACTGCTGAGGAAGCCGCAGCTGTTATCGCGTTTTTGGCTTCTTCCGCCGCGTCCTTTGTCACTGGTGCCGCCTGGAGCGTTGATGGCGGTCTTACCGCATGATGCCGGGGGATAGGGCGCTGACGTCGGAAAAAGGGATGGTTTCCCCGCACTTTTTCCTTTCCTGTCCGCCGCCTGCATGGTATAATATGACTATTGAACAGTCGTGGGAAGGATGATGGGAGTTCCTGCGATTGCGTTCCTGAGCGACTGTAGATGATTTCGCGGGAATCGGATTTGGGGGAGAGACTTTGAAGGAGAAGGTTTTCCTCATCATCGCGGCTTCCATCGGCTCAGGCCACATGAAAGCGGCGGAAGCGGTGGCGGACGAGTTGAAATTGGAGTGCCATGAAGCCCGCGTTCATGTCGTTGATTTTTCTGAATGGCGAATATCCGCGATGACGGCTCTGATGAAATGGGGATATCTGGGTATCCTCCGCTTCGTCCCGAATCTGTACGATCTCATGTACCGTTTTACCGGCGGCAAGGCCGGCGGCCTTTCTGTGCAAAGCTTGATTTCGGCGGTCATTTCCTGGGATTTTTCTGCGTTGCTTCGGAAATACCGGCCTGATATGGTAATTTGTACCCATCCGTTTCCTGCCGGTGCCGCTTCGTGGAGAAAGCAGCGCCACCCGGAGGAGTTCCTGTTCGCTACGGTTATCACGGATTATTCCGTGCATCAGATGTGGATCTATCCGAATCCCGATCTTTATTTCGTTGCCCGGGAGTCCATGAAAACCGATCTCATTGCGGCTGGTCTCGCGCCGGAGCGCGTTATGGTAACGGGAATACCGGTTACGGCCCGTTTCCGTCGCCGAGAGGACCGGGGGGCAATCCTGGGGAGCCTGGGCTTGTCCGCGGATATGCCGGTTATCCTTCTAATGGGCGGCGGATTGGGGTTGGGCGGGGTCGAGTTCGCTCTGGACGAATTGGATAAACTGGAGCGTCCGTTACAGTGCCTGGTGGTAGCGGGACGAAATGAGGCGCTCAAGGCACGGGTGGAAAAGCTGGCCACGTCGTTCCATCATCCGTTGGTGGCAATCGGGTATTCTTCGCGAGTCTCTGAATTTATGGCAGCGGCTTCTTTCCTCATTTCGAAGCCGGGTGCTTTGACCATCAGCGAGGCCCTTTCCCTTGAACTGCCGATGATCCTTCACGATCCGATTCCCGGGCCGGAAACGCAGAACGCCGTCTATATGGCGCGCAAGGGGGCGGCGATCTGGGTGAACGACGAGAAAAAACTCCTGCCTGCGGTGGTGCGGCTGCTCTCGGAACCGGAAACGCTGGCGGCGATGCAGAAACGGTCCCATGAGATGAAGCGGCCTTACGCGGCTCGGGATATTGCCCGGGAACTCCTTAACGCGCTGGAGAATCATCGGGACCGGCAAAAAATTCAGCGGCGTTGAAGGTTTTTGCCGTAAAAGAGCGAATATTACATATGTGGATATTTGGGAAAAGAATGTAAGGGCGTGCGTGGCACGTGAGCCGCGGCCCGGAACGGGACGGCGGCCAATATTCGCAGGAAGGTATCCGTGATACTATGACTTTGAGAAAGCTGCACGCGAAAGAAGACGGGATCCGTATTTGCCCGGTATGCGGTAATCCGCTGCGCTTCGTTGACGGAGGTGCGGTCGCTATCATCGGCGGACAGCTGGATATGGAGAACTACAAGCCGCGATATGAATGCGACGATTGCGGCGTATTCTATCGAGAGGTTCTGACTTCTGGGTATTATGACGTATTCCCACTGGATAAAAAGGGAAACAACGTTCCTAAGCCATCGGAACCGGTTACCGCGCCGGTAGTGAAGCCTCGGCCGGCTCCGTCCTCACCAGTGCCATTGATGCCGGATTCCAACGGTATCCGGCGCTGTCCGAAGTGCCATCGGCCCTTCCGTTTCATCGATGGCGGTGCGGTCCGTGTAGTGAATGGCAAGGTGGATATGGAGAACACCAAGCCGAAATTTGAGTGCGATGCTTGCGGTGTTTATTATCGTGAGGTCTTGACCTCGGGGTATTATCTGCCGTATCCTCAGGAGGAAGAGGATCGGTTGGGCGCTTCACCGTCTCCTTTGCCGCCGAAGCCGCGGAATGTCGTCGCGGTCGGTGATCTGAAGCCGATGCAGTTGAAGGCAGACGCCGATGGGAAATGTCCTTGCCCACGCTGCGGTGAGATGATGGATTATGTCGAGGGCGGTGCCGTGAAACTGGTGGATGGGCGGCCGAATATGGACGATGTCTGGGCGCATTTTGTATGCCCGAACTGCGATTCCGTATATCGTCGGATTGTGAATACAGATTATTATCAGTGGTCAGAAAAATGATGCGGTGGAAAGAAAGCGTTTCTACTGTCAGTTCGACGTTCGGGCGAGATCAGACGGATGCCGGTAAAATGGAGGGAGTGATAGGGTGAGAGAAAAAGAAAAGAGCCGCTGCAGTTGGTTTGTCGTCGTGATGGTTCTGATTGCAGTATGGTTTTCCTATAATTTCATGCAGCAGCAATCTAATCTGAACGCGGTTAATCAGGATTACGCAGTAGCGAAAGCCCGCCTGGCGAAGGCACAGGAGCGGAACGCTGCTCTGCGGGTGGAGCGGGACAGCCTTAGCGATGCGGCTTATATCGAGAAGGTAGCACGGGAGGATTTGGGCATGACCCGTCAGGGGGAAATGCCATATATTTCCGCACGCCGGTAGGCGGTTTTTCTTGACACTACCCTGGATTCAAGGGTATAATATTAAAGTAATCATTTGAGCTTTAAGGAGGAAAGAGCATTTTGTCGATTGAAGCTGGCGCTGTGGTGGAAGGTGTTGTTACCGGCATCACGAAATTTGGCGCTTTCGTTGAGCTTCCCGGGGGCAAGGTTGGTCTTGTGCATATTTCCGAGGTGGCCGACGTCTATGTGAACGATGTCAAGGATTTCCTCAAGGAAGGCCAGAAGACGAAGGTCAAGGTGCTGACTGTGGATGAGCGGGGCAAGATAGGTCTTTCCATCAAGCGCCTGCAACCGAAGCAGCCGGAAGCAGCGCCGCGTGTTGGCGCGCCACATCGGTCGGCCGTAGGTGATTTTCGTCGTTCACCGGGACGGTTCAACAACAGTGGCTCTTTTTCCTTCGAAGATAAACTTTCGAAATTCCTGAAGGACAGTGATGAGCGGCTGACCGACCTCAGAAGAAAAACGGACTCAAAGCGCGGGGGCCGCGGGGCTCGACGTTCGAGTTGATCTAGCCGACAAAAGCACTCTGCAAAGGGTGCTTTTTTCTGATTACTGCGGCGAGGAAATATCTCTTTAGGAGCAGGAAATGGAAGATCTTTTAAGGAAGACGGAAAAATTTATTGACCGATATGAATTGCTGGCGCCAGGCGGTCGGGTGCTGGTGGCTTGTTCCGGAGGACCGGATTCCCTGGCGCTCCTGTCTATCCTCCTGGAAATTCGGGAGAAGCGGGAATTGACGGTCTTTGCGGCGCACCTCAATCATGGAATCCGAGGCGAGTCGGCACGGGAGGACGCGCAGTTCGTCGAGGAATTCTGTACGGTGAGGAATGTTCCGTTTTTTCTCGGGGAAGAGGACGTGCCGGCTTACGCGGAGAAGGAAGGGCTGTCGCTGGAAACGGCAGCTCGGAAGCGGCGGTATAGCTTCCTCCGCCGGACAGCACGCCAGATTGGGCCGGGGACCGTGATCGCCACGGCACATCAGGCAGACGACCAAGCGGAAACAGTACTGATGCGGGTAATCCGGGGTACTGGTATTGAAGGGCTGGCGGCCATGCGCCCAAAGGCCGGTGATGTTATTCGGCCGCTTTTGGGAGCGTCCCGTTCGGAAATCGAGGCCTATTGCGCGGAAAAAGGTTTATTTCCGCGGCGGGACGATACGAACGAGGTGCCTGACGCAACGCGCAATAAGTTGCGGTTACAAGTCTTACCGTTACTCCGGCAGGAGATTAATCCATCGGTTACGGAGGCCCTTTGCCGGCTGGCCACGATTGCAGCTGAGACAGGAGATTTCCTTCGGGGCAAGGCCGGCGCTGCTTGGGGGGATACAATCCATTTCGCATCGGATGCCTGGGAGATAGACCGGCGGTTGTTTGTGAAACGACCGGCAGCAGTGCGTCAGACGATGCTGCGAATGCTGGCGGAGCGTCTCCACATCCAGACGATTTGTGGGGAGGTTCATTACGATGCCCTTCATTCCTTTATCCTGGAGGGGCGTACCGGTGCCAGCCTGACGCTTCCTGACGGAGTGACGGCTGAGTCGGGCTACGAGAAGGTCAGATTGCTCCGGGAGAAGCCAGTTCCAGCGTTGGAATGGCCGGCAACAGAAATTGTGGTGCCGGGGGAGACGCGCATTGACGAACTGGGCCTCTCCATCATTGCGACGTTGCCGAATTCGTGTCCGGCGGAGCTTGGTCCCACCGCTGTCGCGGTCGATGCCGCAGCGTTGACGGGAAAATGGCTGGTGCGACCTCGTCGACCCGGCGATATCATCGAGGTGGAAAGCGGTACCCAGAAGGTCAAGAAGCTCTTGATTGACCGCAAAGTGCCTCGCCAGGAGCGGAGTGCGATTCCTGTTTTTACCGCGGATGACCGTATTTTCTGGGTCGGCGGTATCCGTCAGGCGGCTTTTGGCCGGGTCACAGAGAACACCGAGCGCGTCGTCTGCTTGATGATGTGCTGGGATACTGTACTGGCAACGGAAGTTCCGGCAGAGGACATAGTGGCTGAAAGGGAAAGCAGAGAAGAGGAGAAGCAGGCATGATGATGGAGGATTTCGAGAAGGTGCTTTTCACCCCGGAGCAGATCGCGGAAAAGGTGCGCGCGATGGGGGAGCAGATTGCCTCGGATTATGAAGGCAGGGAAATCCTCATGGTGGGGATATTAAAGGGCGCGTCGGTTTTCATGACGGACCTGGCCCGGAGCATCCACTTACCGGTGGCGTTCGATTTCATGATTGTGTCCAGTTACGGCGCCGGCACGGACAGTAGCGGGCAGGTAACAATCAGAAAAGATATGGATACCGATATTCGAGGGCGCCATGTCATCATCTGCGAGGATATCATTGATTCCGGGATTACCATGAAGCGCCTTCTGGAGATTCTGCGGGAGCGCCAGCCAGCCAGCCTCGCGCTTTGTGCTTTGCTCTCCAAGCCTTCACGACGTGTGGCGGAGGTCGCGATTGATTACTGTGGCTGGGAAGTGCCCGATGAATTCATCGTGGGCTACGGCCTTGATTATGCCGAACGGTACCGCAATATTCCTGCTATCGGCGTTTTGAAGCGGTCTGTTTATTCTTGAACGGCCGGTTCCTGTCGCTTTGATGTTTGGTCCGTTTAGGTATATTCACGGGGAGGGAAGACTTGCTTGAATAAATTCATCCGCAACGTAGGTTTTTACCTGCTGCTCATTTTCATCGCCATCACGATCATAGACTACTTCTTTGCTGCCAAGGCGGTGAATCGGCAGGAACTTGGCTACACGGCCTTCCTGCAGCAGGTCGATAAGGGAGAGGTGTCGAAGGTTGTCATCATCAATAATACGGTGGAGGGAACGCTGAAGGACGGCACGGAGTTTACAACGGTTACGCCGAGCGTGCCGAACATCGATACCCAGTTGATGCCGCGCCTCCAGGAGAAAGGCGTGGAAATCCGGGCGAAGAATCCACCGGAGCCGCCTTGGTGGACGCAGTTGTTCTCGTCCATTTTTCCCATCCTGGTGCTGGTCGGAGTATGGTTTTTCGTCATGCAGCAAACTCAGGGCGGCGGTGGACGGGTTATGTCCTTCGGCCGGAGCCGGGCCCGTATGAGCGGTGCCGATAAGGTGAAGGTCAATTTCGGCGATGTTGCTGGAGCTGACGAGGCTAAACAGGAGCTGGAGGAGGTTGTGGAGTTCCTCAAGCATCCGAAAAAATTCAACGATCTGGGCGCCCGGATTCCCAAGGGAGTACTGTTGTATGGCCCGCCGGGCACGGGCAAGACGCTTCTGGCCCGGGCAGTGGCTGGCGAGGCGGGGGTACCGTTCTTCAGCATCAGCGGCTCTGACTTTGTCGAGATGTTTGTTGGCGTCGGTGCATCCCGGGTTCGAGACCTCTTTGACCAGGCTAAGAAAAACGCGCCCTGCATTGTCTTCATTGACGAGATTGACGCAGTGGGCCGCCAGCGTGGTGCTGGTGTCGGCGGTGGCCACGACGAGCGCGAGCAGACACTCAACCAGTTATTGGTGGAGATGGATGGTTTTGCCGCCAATGAAGGCATCATCATCATCGCCGCCACGAACCGGCCGGATATCCTGGACCCGGCTCTTTTGCGCCCGGGGCGTTTCGACCGGCAGATTGTAGTGGACAAGCCTGACGTCCGTGGCCGCCTGGCCATCCTCAAGGTCCATACCAAAGGAAAGCCGGTGGACAGCGACGCCGATCTCGATATCCTGGCCCGCCGAACGCCGGGCTTTACCGGGGCGGATCTCAGCAACCTCGTCAATGAGGCGGCGCTTCTTTCCGCTCGTCATAACCGTAAGACGATCAACATGGCTTCCCTGGAGGAGTCCATTGAGCGGGTTATGGCGGGGCCGGAGCGCAAGTCCCGTATCATGAGCGACAAGGAAAAGCGCCTCACAGCCTATCATGAGGGTGGGCATACTCTGGTGGGGATGCTCCTGCCCAACGCTGATCCTGTTCACAAGGTTACCATCATCCCTCGAGGGCGGGCAGGCGGTTATACGCTCATGTTGCCGAAGGAGGACCGCTCCTACGAAACGCGCAGCGAGCTTATGGACGAGCTGAAGACGCTTTTGGCAGGCCGGGTGGCAGAGGAAGTCATCCTGAAGGAAATCAGCACCGGCGCTCAAAGCGATATCCAGCGAGCGTCTCGCATCGTCCGCAATATGATTACCCAGTATGGCATGAGCGATGTCTTGGGACCGATTTCCTTTGGTGACGGGCAGGATCATCAGGTCTTCCTGGGTCGGGATTTCAACAATCAGCGCAATTACTCCGAAGAAGTGGCTTCGGAGATCGATAAGGAAGTTCGGAGATACATCGAGGATGCCTATGAGGCGTGCCGCCGTCTCCTGACGGAGAATATCGATAAGCTGCATCTCATCGCCCAGGCGCTGATCGAGAGAGAGACGCTTGATGCCGCCCAGCTTGAGGAACTCATGGAAAAAGGTGTCATCACCGATCATGACGATGACAAGTCCGAAGACAATACGAGCGGCCCGGAACCACCGGCCATGACGCCAATTCCGCTGACGGAGCCGGCGATGGCGGCAGATGCCTCACCGGAGGAGGCGACGGCAACTGAGGTTCCGCCAGTTGCAGCGCCGGAACCGAAGCTCAATATCACGCATCATTCGTAGCCATGCCTTTCGGCAGGAGATAATGGCAGGAAAGGTCTTTATGCCTTTTCCGGAGTGGCGCACGGGCCGGCAGGGATACGCGGTGGCGTGATTCATCCCGGCCGGCCGTTTGTTTTATCCGGAGTCTGTTTTTATTCATCGGCAAGGAAGAAAAAGGTCGGCCTTTGGCGAGTGCGTCAGGGTCGGCGGGATGGAACGGGAGGCCATGATGGAAAAGATCCTGTTGGTTGACGATGATGAAATGAACCGCATGGTCATCGAGATGGTACTGTCAGAGGTGGGGTATAAGGTCGTCTCTGCGTCGAGCGGGGAGGAAGGCATAGCGTTGCTGTCGGATGCGCGATTCGATCTCCTGCTTTTGGGCTTTGGTATGGCTGGGATGGATGGACTAGAGACGCTGGAGCGCATTCGGGAAAAGCCGGAAATTAGCGAAATCAAGACGGTCTTTCTTATGAGTGCCTCCCAGATGGCAGATACTACGGAAGCATTGCGCCTGGGTGCAATCGATTTCATCAAGAAACCGGCTCTTCCTGGGCCCTTGATCGGTACGGTACGTCACGCGCTCCTTACGCAGGATCGGGAAAGTGTTCTGGCTGTCGACGACGAGCCGATGCAACTGATGGCGACAGAGGAACTGTTCGGTATCCGCTACCGATTACGATGCGCTTCCTCCGGGGCGGAGGCTTTGGAAGAGATTAAGCGGGAAAAGCCGGATCTTATCTTGCTGGACTACCATATGCCGGAGATGAATGGTCTGGAAGTTTTACGGCGAGTCCACAAGATAGAAGGGTGTGAAAACCTGCCGGTTGTTTTCCTGACGGCCATTGACGATGTGGATATGGAAGCCGAGATTTTCAAGGCCGGCGCCATGGACTTTATCAGCAAGCCTTTTGTCATGCAGGTAGCTCTGCAACGGATACGACGGGTGCTGGAGCTCAAGCATTTGCAGGATTCCTTGCAGGACGAGGTGAATCGCAAGACCAGAGCCCTTCAGGAGAGCAATCAGAAGATCAAAAAGTTATCCAATCAAGTAATCCGGGCATTGGCCGGTGCCATCGATGCCAAGGATTCTTATACGAATGGCCATTCCATCCGGGTTGCGGAATACGCCCGCGAGATTGCCCGCCGGCTGGGGAAGTCCTCAATGGAGTTGGCGGAGGTCTATAACATCGCGCTTTTACACGATGTTGGGAAAATCGGCATCCCGATTACCATCATCAACAAGCCGGGCAAGCTGAGTGAAGAAGAATACCAAATCATCAAGAGCCATACGTTGACTGGCTATGAGATATTGAAAGCCATATCGGAAATGCCGGAGCTTTCCATTGGCGCCCGCTGGCATCATGAACGCTTTGACGGGTCCGGGTATCCCGACGGGATGATGGGTGCCGATATCCCGGAAGTGGCCCGCATCATCTGCGTCGCGGATTGCTACGACGCAATGTCCTCTGATCGAAGCTACCGAAAGGCGTTGCCGCAATCCATTGTTCGTGAGGAGATCGAGCGGGGCAAGGGAACGCAATTTGACCCGCGGATTGCCGAAGTAATGCTGCAGATGATCGATGATGACAAATCGTACAAGATGAACGGGAGTAGGGGTCAGGTCGTTCTTAACGAATAACGGACGGAAAGGAGCAGGGGTATGAAATCAATTGAGCTGTACACGGAAGAAATCGATGATATGGAGGAAGTGGCGGAGGAGCTCTTTTCCCAGATGGGGAGGTTCGAGATTCAAAAGAACAGCCTGATTATCGTATTCGTGGAGGAAGATGCTGATTACCCCGAGCTTTACCGGATGCTTTCCGAGCGCTTCAACTGCCCGGTGATTGGCTGTACCGCAATGGCGATGCTCATGGGCAAGAAGGGCTATTGCGGTGTGGGCATTTCCCTGCTTGTCCTGACAGCGGACGATTGCGAATTTTCCGTGGGCATGACCGAGGAGCTGAATTCGGAAAACTGCGAAGAAGAGGTTACGAAGACTTATAAGGAACTCCGCGCGAAGCTCTCTTCGGAGCCTAAGCTGGTTATCAGCTATGGCGGTATGATCATGGATGAGACCCACGCGCCGGCGGACACGGTCGTGAACGCAATAGGCGCTGCTGGAAACGGCGTTCCCGTCTATGGCGCGTTAGCGTCTGATGGTTTCACGTTTGACGGCTTCCGGATTTTTTGCAACGGCCAGGTGTCTAGAAACGGGCAGGTCATGGCGCTCATTGCTGGAAACATTGAGCCGAAGTTTGTCAGCGTCAATTCCATCAGCAACCGTGCGAGTTTTTCTTACGCTGTCACGGAGGCTATCCGCAACCAGGTGCTGCGCGTGGGGAACGTGTCTTTCATCGAGGCTTTGAAGCGGGAAGATATGCTGGTTGTTAAGGAAAAAGTTATCGGGGACTATATCCTCTCGCCGTTCCTGTTGAAGATGACATTGGAGAGTGGCGACAGCGTGGAAGTGGGCCGTGTTCTTTCCGTACTCAATCACGAGACGGGAGCAGGCTCTTTCCTGGGCGCGGTTCCGGAGGGTGCCAACCTGAGTGTCGGCATCATCGGGCGATTGGAGGTTCAGGAGACTGTAAAAGCAGCGTTTGACAGGGTACTCAAAGAATTGAACGATTCGGAAGGGAAATACCATACTTTGCTCTGCAATTCCTGCGCGACCCGTTTCCTGGCTTTGGCGAGCAATCCAACAGGTGAAGCGGATGCTTACAAGGGCCGGTTACCGGAGGATTGTTCGCTTATCGGTTTTTACACCTACGGGGAGATCTGTCCGATGACGGGAAACAAGACCGGAAAAAGCTATAATTTCTTCCACAACTATACTTTCACAATCATGATGATCTGACGGGAACGAATCGAGGGAAGCATGGAAACGAATGACGAGCTGAAGCATCTCCAGTTAGAGAACAAGAAGCTGCGCCGGGAAGTCAAGCGGCTGGAGAAGAATACGGAGCTGCTGCGCATTGCCAATGAGCAGGCGGCGCGTACCCAGGCATATATCCGCAAGGACAGCATGCGCCAGGCGTTTTATAATGACCAGCTCCTGAAGACTTCTCCTTATCTTCTGATGTTGACGAATGCGGAACTGACAACGGTCATGACATCGGATGTATTCTTTGCTTATACGGATGCATTCACGAAAGAGATGATTGAACGTGGCGTACCGCTTCGGGACGCCATGGCGGCTATTCTGGCCGGAGACGATCTGGAAAAGCTACTCCAGAAATGCGAGGAAGCCGTTCAGGGCATGGACGTGGAACCATACCTATTGCGAACGTTCATCGATGGTGAAAAAACGGATTGGCATATTACCATCAAGCGCATGATCGACAATAATGTGAACGTCGGAATCAATATCCTTTTCGTGGACATGACGGAAATCGTGGACGCAATGGAACGGGCAGAGGAAGCGGATCGGGCGAAAAGCAATTTTCTCGCTAATATGTCTCATGAGATACGAACGCCGATGAACGCCATCAGCGGTATGACGGAGTTCATCCTGCGCGACAGCAGCGACGAGGTGGCCAAGCGGCATGCTACGATGATCAAGTCTGCGTCCAAGACGCTTTTGGCTATCATCAACGATATTCTCGACTTCTCCAAGATTGAGTCGGGCAAGATGGAGTTGATCGAAGATACGTATCAGATGGCGTCGCTGATCAACGACGTGGCGGTAATGACCGAGATTCGCCTGGCGAAGAAGCCGGTGAAGTTGAAGTCTGAGATTGACCCAGATATTCCGAACCTTCTCATAGGCGACGAAGTGCGGCTGAAGCAGATTCTCATCAACCTTCTTGGCAATGCAGTTAAGTTCACGAATCATGGCGAAATCACGCTAAAGATGGGTTCGGAAAAGGTGGATGACAGCCAGTGCCGGATTACCGTTGCTGTCAGCGATACCGGCATCGGTATTCGGGAAAGCGATCTGGGGAGTATCTTTTCCAGCTTTACCCAGGTCGATACCAAGCGGAATCGTTCAGTGGAAGGGACCGGGCTGGGCCTTGCCATCAGCCAGCGACTGATCCGGATGATGGGCGGTACGATCCAAGTCGAGAGCGTTTACGGGAAGGGCACGACCTTTTCTTTTGATATCCTGAGCCGGGTCGAATCCTGGGAGCGTGTTGGAAAAATCGAGGAACGGATTCATAATGTCACCGAGACAGCATTCCAAGTGAATTTTTCCGCTCCTGACGCCCGGATTCTGGTTGTCGATGACAACGAGATGAATCTGGACGTGGTGGAGGGCATCCTGGCCCCATATGACATCAAGATTGTCCGTGCGCTGAGTGGAGCGGAGTCAATGGTGAAGTTCTCCCAGCAGGAATTCGATATCATTTTCATGGATCATATGATGCCCGTCATGGACGGTGTTGAGGCGATGAAGAAGATACGCAAGATGCCGGGCGGCAAGGAGACGGCCATCATCGCCCTGACGGCGAACGCTCTCTCCGGCGCAGCGATGGAATACAAAGCACTGGGGTTCCAGGATTTTCTCGCCAAGCCCATCGAGCCGCAAGACATGGACAGGATATTGCGACGATACCTCCCGGAGGAAATCATCCAGCCGGTGGACGAAACGGCGCTTTCTTCGTCGAAATCAGCTCCGGAGACGGTCGTGGGGATGCCGGCCGTTGCCTCGACGGAGGTTGCGATTGATATCGAAAAAGGGCTCAAATACTGTATGGGCAATAAGAAATTCTATCGAAAAATGCTTAAGGCCTTCGCTCAGAACGAAAAGATCAGGGACCTTGAGACGCTTTTTGGAGCGAAGGATTGGGACAATTACCGCATCGCTGTCCATTCAGTCAAGGGGAACGCCCTTACGATCGGGGCGGTTTCGATTTCAGAGCACGCCAAGGCATTGGAGTTTGCGGTGAAGGAGGACCGAATTCCCTATATTGAGGAGAACCACGCCGCGTTTCTCGTGGAATATCGTACCATCGTCGAGGCGTTGCGCGGTGGCTTCTATCAGGACGAATAAAGAAAAACCGGGGCCAGGCTGAAAAGCTGACACCGGTTTTTTTAGTAAGGGAAAAGGAACTATCGGGATAAAATTCGAAGAATTCTTTGGCAAAAGGGAAAAGCGACGGGGCGACGTGGGAAGGATTGATTCTTTCGGCGGCCGTCCCGTTTTTTGTGGCTTGCGGTCTGGTGCCGTAGTATGCAGAATCGCCTTCCTTGCTGTTACAAGAGGGAAAACGTGGGACAAGTAGTTTTCGTTAGCGTGAATAATCCTTTGCACGTCGTTTTTGGAAGATGAGGACGATGGCAAGGATGACGACGCCGGCGGTATCGGTAGTGAGGCCCGGCTGGATGAGCAGGAGCGACCCGGCGGCGGCGACGACGCGGAGCCAGGAAGGCAACGGGGCGAAGAGATAGCCCTCGACAGCTACGGCAATCAGGAAAACGCCGATGCTGGCAGTGGCGGCAACCCAGAGACCTTCGGCGGCCGTCGTGTTGATGAGCATGAGCTGGGGAGAATAGACGAACATGAAGGGGACGATGAAGCCGGCAATGGCGAGTTTTACCGAAGCGACGCCGGTCTGTACCGGGTTGCCGCCGGATAATCCCGCGGCGGCAAAGGAGGCCAGTGCCACCGGCGGTGTCAGGTTGGCGAACATGGCGTAGTAGAACGAGAACATGTGGGCCGCACCTACTGGGATACTGAGCTTCGCCAGGGCCGGGGCGGCAATGGTGGCGGTGATGATGTAGGCAGGAATTGAGGGCAGGCCCATGCCCAGGATCATGCAGGTAATCATCGTGAAGAGGAGGGTGAAGAGGAGGCTCGTCTGTCCCAGGGAGATGATAGTATTCGCCATCGTGAGGCCGAAGCCGGTCTTGGAACAGACGCCGATGATGATGCCGACACAGGCACAGGCAACAGCCACCGAGACGGTCTGCTTGGCACCGTCCGCCAAGGCGTCAAGAAGGTCGCGCGGGTTCATGCGGGTCTCCGGACGGAAGGTGGAAACGACGATGGTGACGACGATGGTCAGCACCGCCGAATAGATAACCGTCGTGCCGGAAAAAAAGAGCATGTAAAGCAGGAAGAGCACCGGCAACAGCAGATGGCTGCGCCGTCCCATGACGTCTGAAGGTTTTGGGAGCTGCTCCCGGGGAAGGCCAACGAGGCCGTCCTTCGCCGCCCGCAAGTGGACCTGGACGACGATGCTCAGGTAGTAGAGGAGGGCCGGGATTGCCGCCCAAGTGATGATGGCGGAGTAAGGGACGCTGATCATCTCCGCCATGATGAAGGCGGCAGCGCCCATAATCGGCGGCAGGAGTTGCCCGCCGACCGAGGAGGCGGCCTCAACTGCGCCGGCGAATTCTTTCGAGTAGCCGGTCTTTTTCATCAATGGGATGGTAAAGGCGCCTGTGGTAACGACGTTGGCCACAGCGGAGCCGTTGATGGATCCCAGGAACCCCGAAGCGATGACAGCGACCTTCGCCGGGCCTCCCTTGGTGTGGCCGGCGAGGGCCAGGGCGATATCGTTGAAGAACTGGCCCATGCCGCATTTCTGCATGACGGCGCCGAAGAGGATGAAGAGGAATATGTAGCTGGCCGCTACGCTGACCGAAGTACCGTAGATACCTTCGGTATTGGCGAAGAAGTGGTTCGACAGCGAGGCCCAGTCATAGCCGCGGTGCATGAACATGCCCGGGAACTCCCGGCCGTAGAGGCCATAAATAATGAAAATTAGGGACAGGACCACGAGGGCGTTGCCGGTGACGCGGCGGGAGCACTCCAGCACCAGCGTCACCAGGAGCGTCGCCATGACCATGTCGGTGTTGCTAGGATTGCCGGCTCGTTCCACCACACCCAGATAGTCTGACCAGATGTAGAAGGGGACAGAGAAGCTCAGCGCGGCCAGCAGCCAGTCGAACAGGGATGGCTTCATCATGTCGGATCTTTTCGTCGCCGGATACATCAAAAAGCCGAGCGCCAGGATCATGGCGACGTGCAGCGAGCGGTGTACCAGCGTCACCGGCGGACCGAAGGTTGCCGTGTAAAGATGATACGCCGATACCAAGAGGCAGGCGATGAAGAAGAATTTCTTCATCGCCCCGGTGAAGGTCCGGGTCGCCGATTCCTTGTCGAGCTTCTTGATGATTTCCTGTGATTTTGCCTCGAGGCGCTTCGTTTCCTCGTTATCAGTCAGCGAAGCAGGCGGAGCCGTGTCACGGTTTCCGTTTGCCATCGAAAGCCCTCCTTTTCCTGATAGCCAGATTGACGCGTGTGTGCTCCGGCAGATCCTGGCCCCGGGCAATTAGCATCCCGTTCAGCCGGATGTCCCGGGTGGCAAAGTGGGAATTGATCCAGGTGAATTCATGGAACACCTGGCCAATATCGCCCATGTAAATCATGCCGTCCTCAATCCAGGTCTTTTTCCCTTTGTTTTCGGGAATTCCGGCGCCAAAGGCCGGAAACGCAATGGTGTCGAGGACGAGGTCGCCGCCCGCGGTGATGTGGTAATACTCGTGCCAGGGAATTTTCTCCCATGAATGAACCCAGCCAAAGAAAAGCTGGTCGCCTTCTTTGGCTGGAGTTTCAACATATATTTCGTTGGTCTTGTAGTCGTAAATCAAAAGCACGGTTTGCGCCGTTGCTTCGTTGTAGCCGTAAAGCGCCAACCCCGCCAGGAGCACTGCGGCGAGGATAGCGCCCGCTTTCCGCTTCATGGCTTACTTCAGGATGCCTTTGTCCTTAAAGAACTTCTCTGCGCCCGGGTGGAGTTTGACCGAGGTGCCCTTGATGCCGCGCAACGCCGTCTCCAGCTTGATCTCGCGCTTCGCTGTGGCATGGGAGGCGCCGATGGTCTCCAGACCCTTGGGGGAATAGATGCCGTCCAGGAGGTCATAGACCACATCATCAGACAGTTTCTTCGATACCAGCATGATGTTCATGACGGCCGCTGTCGTCGTGTCGGCGTCGGTGCCGTAGGTGTCCTTCGGGATCTTCCACTCAACGTAGAACGGATACTTGCCAATGAGTTTCTTCAGGGCTTCGCCCTCGACCGGAACGAACACGATCTTCTTCGCGGTGCCCAGTTCTTTGATGGTTGCGTTTCCCAGGCCTGAGGTGACGAAGGCCACGTCGCACTGGCCGTTTTTCATCTGGTCGATGGCCTCGCCATAGGAGAGGTAGTCCACTTTGGCGTCGTTGTACGACATTCCGTGAGCTTCGAAAATCATGCGAGCGTTCAGTTCGACGCCGGAATTCGGAGCGCCCACACCGACGCGCTTGCCCTTGATGTCAGCGAAGCTCTTGATACCCGAGTCCGCCGTGGTGACGATTTGCACGACGTTTGGCCAGAGGCCCATCATAGCCCGCAGGTCCGTGGCTTTCGGCTTGCCGTCATAGGCGCCGAAGCCCTCGACCGCTTGGATGACAGAGTCCGACATGGCAATGGCAAGCTCACCCTTGCCGGTAAGGATGGCGTTGATATTCTCGCCGGTTGCGCCGGTAGCCGTGGCTGAGGTCTTGTAGCCCATCTCACCGATGACCTTCGAGAATGCGCCGCCGATTGGGAAGTAGATGCCGCTGGTGGGGCCGGTCAGAACGGTGATGAACTCCTTGCTGCGATCCACTTTGGCCGGCGTTGCAGCTTTAGGATCGCCACTGCCACTGCTCTTCTTTTCACCGCCGCCACCGCCGCAGGCCGTGGTCAACAGTGCCAGGGCTGCGATCAGGAATACGCTCACCCATTTTTTCATCTTCATCATGATTCCTCCTTCAATATAAACTTTGGCAATAAAATCCGCCATCATTATAGCATTTTGCCAGCGCTTATGCAATAACCGTATAGGATTCATACGAAACATTTATAGGGGAAATCGGGAGCTTATGACAGGCGCCGGCAGGAATTTTCCTTTTTTTGTGAAACTATATATGGAAAGGAGGTGGAGAGGGTGACGGTGGAGGAATACACGGAAATCTGCGTACGCTTTGCGGAGGACACGAAGGATTGGGGTGGCATCGATACGCGCTTTTTCGTGACCTTTCGGGGCGGTTGGGTATCGAGCTGCGATAACCGTCACGGTGGTATTGGCGTGCGTTGGGCGTACCAAAAGAGCGAGGCGGAGATTCGGGCGCTGGCACGCCGGAAATACGAGGAATGGAAGGCTCTGGAAAAGGAGTTCGCCGATAGAAAAAGTGGCGCAAACGCGAAAGATATGGTATGATCGCAAAAGAAGAGCCTGCTGCAGAACGCCTAAAA
>JAEEGN010000035.1 GCA_016280345.1 Selenomonadaceae bacterium
AACGCCGGATGACAGTGTAAAAGGGAGGGGCAAGCCCCTCCCTTTCTGCTCGATTCGTCTATGCCGTCTTCAAAGGAGACATAACAACATTCGTCAGTCCAGCTTGAAGTCGAAATGCTGGGAATAATCCTCCTGGATGTTCAAACGGAGCGTCCTGTTCGCTAAGTCGTAAACTGCCGTGTGCCATGTCTGCCAGAAGTTATTGGGCTGGATGTTCCTGTCGTGCAGCTTGTATGTATCAAAGCTGTACTGGGTAATTGCGTTGAAATCCATGGGGGCGCTTGCGACTGTCAGATTTCCGTCGGTAAACTCCGTGTACCAGAACGGCTCCGTATCCGCTTCGTAAGCCTGGGTATCACTAATATAATCCATGATGTCGGTCGTAATTTCATCACTGTACACATCGAGGCTATCAAGAATTTCATCGAGCTGATCTTTTATCGTTTGAAGTTGTCGCTCCACGTTCTTTGCTTGCGTTTTTGTCAACGGACCTTCGGTTTCTTTCGAGCCCCTACTGCCCCAATAAAGTATTTCCTTTTTTTTACGAATTCTCTGCGGGTTATTTTTTCATCATAAACTCCTTTCCGCCGCTATCTTTGGCAGCATAAAAATCCCTTTCGGCCGTTGTTATTTTGGCCATTAAATTTACAATCCAGGGCCATATAAATGCTGTAGGGGACATTCATCATCGGAAAAATCGGATAGTCGGAGTGGAAGACCTCGTTTTCGCCCGTATCGCAGAAGGACTTGATGGGATAAGACTGTCCCGCCAATTCCGGACCGACATACTTGATTTCGTTTTCATACATCCCCGGGAACTTCGGCGCCCAAAGCGGCGGAACCGCCGGTTCGGAACCGGTCTCCGCCATGCGGCGGATATCCTCGTTGGTCACGAAGTGCAGATGCGCCAGGACGTTGCGCCGCTCTTTGCCGCCAGTGATTCTCTCCGCTCCCTCGATGCAGCCCGGTATGAAATGCGTGGCGCCGCCGCCCTCGGAGTGGACATGGACGGAGAGCGCCTCTTTGTCCGACTCGGTAATCAACGCCACCATCTTGTCATGATCGTTGAAACGCTCTACACCGTAATAACCGGGTTGATCCAGGTATCTGATTCTGCCAGCCCGTGTGCGCTTCGGTCACACCGTCAGGGAACGCCCTGGCGCCGACGATATGGAAAAATCGCCGCTCAACGCGGCGCGCTACGCAACGATGCGGGCATTTTCCGCTTATTATTGTGAATTTATCCATCAATTTATATTATCTTAGTTTTCGCGTTTCAGCACAATAGGGCGTTCCAGAATGTCACACTTGCTTTTTCCGCTTTGTATGGGTAGACTGAAAGGGAGCAAAAACACAGAAAGCGTAGATAGCGTTATGAATAAACTGTTTGCCGAAACCCTGAAAAAACGGGGAACAAACAAGGGCCTTCCGCAGTGGGAATTGGCCGGAGGATGTATGTGAACCGCTCCACGGTTGCTTGCTGGGAAAGCGGCAGCGTCTGCCGGACGCCGCGATGAATCCGGCGCCTGCGCCCGCACTGGGCCATCCATGGCCGTCGTAGGTGGCGGAGAATGACTGACTGGCAGAATCTGTTCGCTTTCGGCCTGACCAACGCCATGCTGTCCCTGACCGCGCCGGGGCTGGGCGTTGCCGCCATCATACCCGGTATGAAGCGGTGAAACCGGCGTTTCTTCATGAGCCTTTTCGTGACGCTCATGCTGCTGATGGCCTCCGTTCTCATTGTTTTGCTGGTATGGAAAAAAGCCGGCCGGGCAACGATGGAAAGGATCGCGATTTTTTGAATATCTCCTCATCTCCCTGCCGATGCCGATGTTCACCGCTTACCTGCTGCGCACCTGCGGGGAAAGCTGGCAACGGAGCGGGATGTTCCGTACTGCCCTCGTGCTCTGGAGTTTTTTCTTCGTCCTGCTGGGCATCATCCAATGCACGACCTTCCTGTACTGCGTCACGCCCGACAACCATTTTTACCGTGGCCCCCGGCATCCCTTGCTGATGGCGCCCATGATCACGCTCCTGCTGCTCAATCTGGCCGGCGTCATCCGGCGGCGCGGCAAATTGCCACAAAATACTTTACCGCCTTCCTCGTCCATCTGCTCCCGCTGACGGCTGCCTGGATTGTCCACACGTTTTTCTTCGTCCCCATCCTCCCTTTCATCGGCGAGGTTTTCTCCACCCTTTCGATGTTCGCCATTATCCTGTACGACCAGATCGATCCGTATGTGGGGCAGCAACGGAAAATCGCCCATCAGCACGACGGCGGCGGCATGGTGGTCCGCGTGACCATCCCCTGTCACGCGAAAGGCGGCGCGTAAAGAACGGGCCCGTTACGGGAAGATTTGACTTCCTGCGGCGTTCCCGTCCCGCTTCGACAGGCGGGAACACGCCGGCGACGTGCCCGGGACCCAGGCGCCGGTTCCCGCCTGTGCCGCCGCGATCCGCAAGTCCCGAGGCGCGGCGTGGCCGATTGCCGCGATGCCGGGCCCGATGGCGCGCATGCCTTCAGGGCCGTTTCGGGTTGCGGGGGCACGGCGCGCGGTAGGGAAGATTCACCCGGTCAGAAGTACGTTGGAGGTGTTCCTGTGTCCTGCAAGATTACGGTTCTTTTGGAAAACTCCGCTCCCGCCGGATTGGAAGCGGAGCATGGCCTGTCGCTTTTCGTCGAAACGCCGGAAACCACGTTCATCTTCGATTGCGGGCAAACGGGGATGGCCTGGCGCAATGCCTCGCGTTTGGGGATTCAACTCTCGTCCGCGAGGTTTGTCGTCATCAGCCACGCCCATTATGATCATGCGAAGGGCTTTCCGTCCCTTCTGGAACACGTGAAGCCGGAAGCGCTTTATACGGGGCCGGGATTTTGGCGGGAAAAATATACCTGTGACAGCGAATCCGGACAGTACCTTTACAAGGGCGGCGGTTTCACGGCAGCAAATCTGGCGCATTGGGGCATTGCGCATCGCGTTTGCGAAGACGTCCTCGCCTTGGACAGTACCGCGCGGCTGATGACAGGATTCGACATGCGGTGTCCCTTTGAGCGGATTCCGTCCGGATTCCGGCGCGGCGACGCGAAGGAACCGGACCCCTTCGATGACGAAGTATGCCTGCTGCTGAAGGAAGGAGACGGCCTTGCCCTGATCGTGGGCTGCTCCCACCGGGGCATCCTGAATATCGTATCCGCTGTGCGGGCGAGGACAGGACTTCCTGTTCGGCGCGTTCTCGGTGGCATCCATCTGGATGGCGCCGACCGGTCGCGTACGGAAAAAACCCTGAAGGAATTCGACCGCCTCGGAATCCATGAGCAAGACCTGTGCCATTGTTCCGGAAATGCCGTGTCGGGGCGTATTTCCACTGGTTCGGTGATTGTGATCGCATAAAGCGAAAAGCCCTGGCTTGCGAAATGGCAGGGCGAATCAAATCCCGGCTTCGGTTGCCACGGAGGGCGGGGCGAAGGGGATCCTTTCCGGAAAACAACGACGCGCCGGCGGTGGTTGCCATGATACTTGATGCTGTGCGCGGTGAAACAGAAAAGGACCGGGCCTTGAGGGGAGTTCCCCGAAGCCCGGTCCTTTTGATTCCCTTTGCGGCGGCCATTCGTACTTGCGTTCAGCGGTCCCTTATTTCTCCACGGTCACGTTGTCGCCGTAAATCGTCGTGAAATCGTCCTTCATGAAAACGGGAACCCAGCCGTATTTCTCGCAGGCGGCGCGCCTCTTCTCCGCCTTTTCCGTGCAGCCGGGTTCGCGTTCCAGATCGTCGCCAAGCAGCATCGGTTGTGGCTGCTTTTTGTGATTTTTCGCGTAGCCGATACGCGCGAACCAGGGCGCAATCCCGCTTTCGCCGTGGACGAAAAGCCCCTCGCCGCACGCCCGTCATTATCCCGTATCCGCGAATCTTCCGTTCTTATCCGTTTTCGAAGCATTCATCGTTTTTGCAGTCCGGGCAGCATCCGCCCCCGGCCACATTCTTCAGCTGCCCGCTGTCCGGCTCGACGTCGGCTGGCTCCGCCATATACGCCTCGGCCTCTTCTCTGGTAATGTCAAAGCCCTCGGCCTTCGCCAGCGCCATCAGTTCGTCGGCATCCTTGCACTTCATAGCCTTTTCAGGCATTTATTTTGTGATTTCGTTTTTGTTGATCGGCATGATAAACCCTTCATTTCTGTGATCAATCCCGCCCTTCGTGATGCAGCGGTCTACGTCCCGGCAAACATCGCCGCCCTGATCAGCTCAATTGACCACTCGCTCTTTTCATTTTTTGCCATCCTGTTGCGCATCATAAGGACCAGTGCCGCCGACGGCAGCCTGCAACGCTTCCTCGTCCAGATTGTAATCGGCCAGCTCCGCCATGTACACCTCGGCTTCTTCCTTGGTAATGTCAAAGCCCTCTGCCTCCGCCAGTTTCATCAGCTCGTCGGCGGTCTTGCACCGCATGGCCTTTTCAAGCTGTTCCCTTGTAAGGTCTTTTTTGTTGATTGTCATGATAAACGCCTCCTCGTTAATTGTCTTTGCCCGCTTCTTCCGGTTCCGGGAAGAAGGCGGCCTCTTGCACGATCTCAATCATTTCCTTCTGGCTGGTCGTCTTCATGATCGCCTTCCGCTCCGCCTCCGTGAAGCGCGAGACGGGCCCGGCCAGGGACAAAGTCATCTCGCCCGCGCCGGTGTCCATGCTCGCTTCCCCCGCGGCAGCGGCGGCGCGGCGCTTTTCCCACTCCTTGCCGGCCACGCGGGACGCGATGAAGGCAATCGTCTCCTGAATCGCGCCGCAGAACTCCCGGAAATAATCGCCATGCGCGTTGTTAGCGCGGGAAGCGCAGCCGCCCCGGCAGATCAGGGCATAGGAGCAGGTCTGGCAGGCCTTCATCAGGTCCACGGTGCGGGTGCGCCACTTTGCCTTGTTGAAATTCCACAGGAACCGGTTCCTGCCGGGCTGGATACTCCCCACCTTCTCATCGTCCTTCCCTACGACGTCAAAGCAGGTATAGACGCACCTGAAGGGGTCCACCACCAGCATGCCCTGCTCGGCCCCGCAATAGGACGGGGAGAAATCCGGGTAATCCTCCATTTTGAAGAGGTTCTGTATCCGGTTCCAGACCACGATGTACTGCCTGTGGTGCGCCACCGCCTCTTCCGCCGTGAAACCGATCTTCATCATCTCGTCAATGATATCCTGCTCCCTGACGTTGTTGTCGGGATACGCGTCATCGTTGGCCGCCTGGAAGTAATAGCTGAACGCGCCCCGCTTCGACTTCGCCCCGGGGTCGGTTTTCCGGCGCGCCGCTTCTTCACCGGCCCGTTCTTCCTCTTTCGCGATAAAGCCCCGGGCTTTCAGGTCATCGACCAGCGCCCCGATCCCGTGCAGATTCTCTTTGCCGACGTTCCCCCGCAGACTCACCGTCACCCCCCGCTGCAAGGCCAGCTCCACGTTGCGCAGGATGCGGTCGTAGGTGGGCAGGCCGTCCTTATGGAGACGCCGCCGGTCATTCAGCGCCGCCGTGCCGTCCACCGTCACCTGTAGGCTCTTCACCCCGTATTCCTCCAGGAAGTCCAGATACGCCTCCAGCTCGTAGCCGTTGGTGATGGCTCTCATGGACAAACCCAGTTCCCGGCATTTGTCGGCGATCTTTTTTACCACGCCGTCGTTCTTCGCCAGGAACGGCTCCCCGCCATAGAACATACAGCCGCCCAGTTTGACGCCCCGCGCCCGGTAATCCTTCAGCGCGTTGAAGACGGTTTCCATCATCTCGTCGCTCATGGCGGTATTGAGCCAGTCCTGCCCGTGCTTCAGCCGGTGCTGCTCAAAGCAGTACGGGCAGCGGAAATTGCAGTCGTAAGTGGACACGATGATCAGCCCCACGCGGCTGCGGTCCAGAATGTTCCTGTGGAGGTGGGAGAGCAGCTTCAGGTCCGCCACTTCTCCCGCTTCGTCCTTGCGAGTGACGTGCCCGCGCAGCAGGAGCCTTTCCCGCAGCGCGACGGGCAATCCGGCCAGATCCCCGGCTCGCAGCTTGTCCGCGTCTTCCTTCGGCACCACGTCCAGAGCGCCGTACAGGCTGTTCACCAGCAGCGCGTATCCCTCGATCGGTTTTTCATCTGTACCGACCAGCGGCAGGATGATTTCATAGGTGCTGCATCTCATGATTCACATCTCCGATTTGTTTCCCCATGCCGATCGTTTGAGGAGCGCGCCAGGCCCGTATCGTGTGGGTTGACTTCCGGCCGATGGGGCATAGCGTCCCGCTCCGCCCCGTTGGGGCGATACCGGTCTTCTGCCCCCATGGATAGAAGCGTGGGCTGTTTTTGTTTCGTTCCGCCGGCTGATACCGGCCCTCGAAACTTCCGCCGTCGCCGCGATCGAATCAATGAACGTCAGTGCCTCCTACTGATAAATACAAGACAGCCTGCCCGAAATTGACGTTTTCCGAAAATTTTGATTTACCCTGTCAATCATCTTCCCTAGGCCAATGTATTGTCAAGGTGATTTTCGGTTATTACCTTATCAGGCTCCGATGTGATTTGGTTCAGGGAGATCGTTTGCGTGGTTTTGGGGTACCCCCAAGACCAGGGGCCCAATCATCCTGGTGTCGTGTTCCGGGAATCCCCCCGCAAAAGGAAAAGGCAGGAAGCACGTCGTCTTCCTGCCTTTGTTGGCGCGGTATTTGGTTGCCTTCCCTTGGCCCGGCCGATCCGATCATGCCCCTTGAGATTCTTGCCCATGACCTCCCTCGCGTACGCCCGGGCCTCTCCCTGCGGGACCCTCTTTCGTCGATGGAATAGGCGTTATCATCTTTCCCGGCAAGAGGTCGATGACGTCCTGCCCCAGCAGTCGCCTACACCGTAACAGACGCCTTTGCCGCCCGCCACCTGCTTCATTTGCTCCACGTCGAGGTTGATGTCCTCCATCTCGCAGAGATACGCTTCCGCCTCTTCCTGCGTGAGATCGACGCCCTCGGCCTTCGCCAGCGCCACCAGTTCCTCCGGCGTGTCGCAGGCCATCGCCTTCCGGATCTGCTCCTCGTTGAGATTCTTGATGGTTTCTTTGTCCATGATGAAGTCCTCCCTCTGCTTTTGGGTCGTTTTTTGGTCCTTTATTTATATATACGATTCTGAAACGAAAAAAACAACGCTTTGGCGAAAAAAAATTAAAATTATTCGGAACGTATCATCGCATTTCTCCGGGAGAGGGACGGCCAGCCTTGAAACAACCCGGGCGCCGCTTTCCACCGGGTGCTCCGAAGGGCGGCGGGCAAAGCGGGTCGGATGAGGTCCCGCCCGGAAACCGGTTGTTTTGGCCGCGGAGAAATGGTATAATAAATAAGTAACG
>JAEEGN010000036.1 GCA_016280345.1 Selenomonadaceae bacterium
ATCTCCCCCAGGCTGTGAAGGAGCGTCGTGATCTCGCCCTTCTTGCCCAGATACTTCACCCGGATCTCGTTGAGGTCCGACAGGTTCCCCACCTTCTGGCGGATGACCTCTTCCGCCTGCTTTTTCAGCCTGGCAATTTTCTCTTCCATACCCTTGCCTCCCGCTTTCCCGCCTAAAATAATAAGCCTCCGCCCGGCAAGGGGCGAAGGCTCTTCTTCGCGGTACCACCCTAATTGATACTCAAACGCGTTAACGCCGCCGACGCGATGGCTACGGTATCGCTATACGTTCACCACCGGACTCCGGAGCGAACTTCGGCCGGCACCCCCGGTCCCGCTCCCAGTCAAAGGCGGGACTCCCTGGGCGGAAGAAGCCGGCTTACTCTCTCCCTCATCGCCATGATAGTCTCTATTATATCGCCTTTTCCGAAAATAGCAACCGGTTTTTTCGCGGGAGAGGAATTTATACAGGGTGTAAACAGATTTCCCTTCTCAAAGAATTCCCTCGCCGACGATGTTCCGGTAGTTCTCTTTGTCCGTCGCCCCTTCCGTGCTGACGCAGAGGATGACGGAAGACGCGTCGAGACCCAGCGCCCGGCGGAGGCCGTCAAGGTCCGGCTCCGTCAGCAGCGCCTCGGCGGCGCCGGTGGTCACGGCCCCGCTCTCGCCGGAAATCACGCGGGCGTCGCTGTCCAGCGGCCGCGCCAGACGGCGCATGCCGCGGACCGTGACCTCGTCCGGCACCGCCAGCGCGAAGTCCGCCCAGCTTTCGAGGATGTCCCAGGCGATATCGCAAACCTCGCCGCAGGCCAGCCCCGCCATGATGGTGGTGAGCGGTTCCGGCGCCGCGTGAAGCCGGCCGTCCGCCGCCGCCGCCGTGCGGAACACGCAGTCGGCCGCGTCCGGCTCGACGACGACGACGATCGGCTTCTCTGCCCCCGGATACACATTGGCGAAGAACCCCGTCACCGCCCCCGCCATCGAGCCCACGCCCGCCTGCAGGAAGATATGGGTCGGCGGCATCGGGATCTGATGGTACATCTCCAGCGCCATTGTGCCGTAGCCCGCCATGATCCAGACCGGCACTTCGCGGTAGCCGGGGAGCGTGGTATCCTGCAGCAGCACCCAGCCCTTTTCCTCCGCCTGCCGCCGGGCGAAGCGCACCGCGTCGTCGTAGCCCATGGCCAGGACAGACGCCTCCGCCCCCTCCCGCCGGATATTCTCCAGCCGTTCCGGCCGGGTGCCCCGCGGCATATAGACCACCGACCGCTGCCCCAGTTCCCGGGCCGTCCAGGCGACGCCCCGGCCGTGGTTGCCGTCCGTCGTCGTCACGAAGGTAATCGGCCCCAGCCGGTCTCGGACCGCGGGGGATGTCAGCCGCGGGTACGGCAGTTCCGCTATGTCCACCCCCAGCCGCCCCGCCAGATATCGACCGGCGGCGTAGCTTCCGCCCAGCACTTTGAAAGCGTTGAGGCCGAAGCGGAAAGACTCGTCCTTCACATAGAGCCCCCGGACGCCCAGTTCCTTCGCCAGCGCGGTCAGCGACCGCAGCGGCGTCGCCGCGTACAGGGGAAAGGACGCGTGAAACGCCCGTACCGCCCCGGCGCTTTTTTCACTCAGAAAAGAAATATCCGCCCGCTCCGGGCCACGACGCGCAATCGGTGTCAACCGCATGAAAAACCGCCCCTTCCTATCTCCGACGGGCAGCGACCGCCCCGGCCCCGCCGTCGTCCCGGCCTCTCCCCGGAATGAACAGACACGTCTTCCCCGGAGGCAACCCCCGGGGAAGACATGCCATCGGAAACCATCTGTATATCGGTCACGATTTGGCCGGCGTCAGCCGTCATGGGCCGCGCCCCATGGTTTACAGATTGTCAAACACTTTTCGCATCATTTGAAGGATCTTCTCCTGATCCATCGTCAGCACGATCCGGGCCTTCTGCGTCCCCTCGGGAGCGACGCCCAGATAGGCCAGCGTCTGCCCGTAGGAGGGCGACCAGACATCGTTGACATCCACCGGCAGCGTCCGCTCCTCCGTGATGGCCGAGGGGTCGATGATCAGCGCCGCCGCCAGCACGTCCCAGATGAAAGTCGGTCCCACATTGGAGGAGAACCGCTCCGCCAGATAGTGTCGCTCCGCCATCTGCCGATACAGCGGTTTTTTGATCCGCCGCGAAAGGGCCATGAATTCTTCGTTGGTGAGGCGCATCTTCTCGCAGGCGTCGAGGGGAACGATGATCTGCTCCCGCCACGGCGCGCGCATGACGGCCTTCGCCGCCGCCGGATCGATCCAGACGTTGAACTCCGCCGCCGGCGTCACGTTGCCCTGCTGGAAGAACGCCCCGCTCATATAGACGATACGCTTCGCCAGCGTCGCGATTTCCGGCGCCTTCGCCAGCGCCGCCGCCAGATTCGTGCAGGGGCCGATGGCGAGGATCGTCACCTCACCCGGATGCGCCTTCACCTGACGAATGATGAAGTCCTCCGGCACATCATGGGCCGGCTCAAGGACCGGCTCCTCCTGATAGTGCGACCGGTACGCGGTCAGCCAGCCCTCCGGCTCCGGATAGCCCGCCGCCCCCATGTGGGGATCGTGCCCGCGTCCGAAAAGCCGCTTCTCCTGCTCCATCTCCGCCAGACGCTGCCGCAGCGCCTGACCCGGCAGGCCAACCACCACCGGCACGTCCGTCAGTCCCATCCCTTCCAGCTGACGAATCGTGAAGGCGGCGCCATCCTCCGCCCAGATGTTGCCGGTCACGACGGTGACGCCGAGAAGCTCCGTCTGCGGCGACTGGGCCAGCATCAGCATCGCCACCCCGTCGTCAAACAGCTCCACCATATCGGTGTCCAGCAACACCTTCTCCCGCGCCTCACCCCGCGCCGCCGGGAAAAAGAACCCCGCCGCCGCCAGAAGACAAAGCAGGAAACAGCCGAACCGACGAAAACCCCCTCGCTGAACCATGAAAAAACCTCCTTTGTTCCTATGAGAAGTAAAATATGGAAGGGGAACATCATTCCCTTCTTTCCACGATCAACCCCACCGAGTTTTCTTCCAATGAATTGGCTTCATCGAAATGGATGTGGCTGCCCGGCGGTTCCTCCGCCAAAGCGGCGAAATGATTTGCCAGCGACAGCATCCCCTCCCGGTTCGCGGCCAGCACCACCGCGCCGTCGTTCTCCACCCTGACGCTTATCGTAAATCCTTCCCGCCATTTCAGTTCCATAGACAAGCACCTCTTTTCCCGGCGCGCCCGACGCTGATCCCCGCATCCCAAAGCGTGGGGAACAGCCAGCCGACGACACCGACGGAGATCATACGCGCCTGGCCGGCGGTGAAAAACCGCTCATGGGTCCCGGGCCGCGTGGCCAAAGCGCCTTATCGTCCGTCCATCGCCCGGAACACTTCCGGCGCGACAGCGACGCCGCGGCGGAAGTTCCCCCGCCGTGTCGGGGACTTTCATCAGCCCCCGGTTGACAACATGTAAAAAATCTCTCCCGCCGTCCCCGGCCCGGCGACGCCCCGCGGCGGGAACGACACCCGGCCGGGGGAGGGTGCTTCGTCCCGCGCCGGGCAGATTCC
>JAEEGN010000037.1 GCA_016280345.1 Selenomonadaceae bacterium
CAGATCCGTATCCGCGTGAAGGGCAACGACGTCGATACCTATAAATTGCAGAAATTCCTGCGCTCGAACCAGGGGACGTGCATCAACCAGGTGCCGATCGTCTACAAGGGCGACAAGGTCACGGTGAATCAGCCGATTGCCGACGGTCCGGCCACGGACCACGGCGAACTGGCGTTGGGCTACAACATCATCGTCGCCTATATGCCCTGGGAAGGCTACAACTACGAGGACGCGGTGCTGCTGAGCGAAAACCTGGTGAAGCGCGACCTCTATACGTCCATCCACATCGAGGAGTACGAGTGCGACGCCCGGGATACGAAGCTGGGACCGGAAGAGGTCACCCGCGATATCCCGAACGTGGCCGAAGAGGCCTTGCGCGACCTCGACGAGGACGGCATCATCCGCATCGGTGCCGAGGTGCGCCCCGGCGATATCCTGGTGGGCAAGGTCACGCCGAAGGGCGAGACGGAGCTCACGGCCGAGGAGCGCCTGCTCCGGGCCATTTTTGGCGAGAAGGCCCGGGAGGTCCGGGATACGTCGCTCCGGGTACCCCATGGTGAGGCCGGCAAGATCGTCGACGTCAAGGTCTTTACCCGGGAGAACAACGACGAGCTTTCCCCCGGCGTCAATCAGCTGGTGCGCGTCTATATCGCCCAGAAGCGCAAGATTTCCGTGGGTGACAAGATGTCCGGCCGCCACGGCAACAAGGGCGTCGTTTCCCGCATCATGCGGCAGGAAGATATGCCGTTCCTGCCGGACGGGACGCCGGTGGACATCGTGCTGAACCCGTTGGGCGTGCCGTCCCGCATGAACATCGGCCAGATCCTGGAAACCCATCTGGGCATGGCGGTTCGGGAACTGGGCAAGCAGATCAAGGAAGGCGACCCGGGCATAAAGGAAAAGCTTCAGTCCCTGGGCTACGATTTCGAGAAATACGGTATGCCGAAGCCGGACGTGGCGGGCCTTCATATCGCCACACCGGTCTTTGACGGCGCGAAGGAGAACGAGGTCTTCGCTACCATACAGGCAGCGGGATTGCCGATGGACGGCAAGACGGTGCTGTACGACGGCCGGACCGGCGAGCCCTTTGAAAATCGCGTCACGGTGGGCTGCGTCTATATGCTGAAGCTCCATCACCTGGTGGACGACAAGATTCACGCCCGTTCCACCGGCCCGTACTCGCTGGTCACGCAGCAGCCTCTGGGCGGCAAGGCCCAGTTTGGCGGCCAGCGTTTCGGCGAGATGGAGGTCTGGGCGCTGGAGGCCTACGGCGCCTCTTACACGCTGCAGGAAATCCTCACGGTGAAGTCCGACGACGTGGTGGGCCGCGTCAAGACGTACGAGGCCATCGTCAAGGGAGAAAACATTCCCGAGCCGGGCGTACCGGAGTCCTTCAAAGTGCTCATCAAGGAACTTCAGAGCATCGGCCTCGATATCAAGGTGCTGTCCGAGGACGCCCAGGAGATCGTGATCCAGGACGACGAGGACGACATCAACGAGACGGCGCGGGAGCTCGACCTTGACGTCTCCGGCGTGGCTCCGAAGTCGGCGGAATCGCCGTCCGGAGAGCCCGGCGAGGACGGCGACAACTACGAGGAGAACGAGGACGACAGCGACCTGGACGTCGATCTCTCCGATGAGGACATCATCGCCGAGCTGGGCAGCCTGGAGGAGGTCCAGGAGGACGACGATCCCTACGGTCCCGATGACGACGACGGCGAATACGATGATTGATACGGGCTTTCGCGTAAAGCCGGGGCGGACCCAGCCGGGGCCGTCCATTGCCGGACGGCGTGCGAAGCACGCGCCGCTCTGAGCCGCTTCTCGGTTCAGGGCTTACTATGAGAAGGGAGTGTCAACCCCTTGCTGGACGTAAACAATTTCGATTCGATGCGGATCGGGCTGGCTTCGCCGGACAAGATCCGGGAGTGGTCGTATGGCGAGGTCAAGAAGCCGGAGACCATCAACTACCGGACGCTGAAGCCGGAGCGCGACGGGCTTTTCTGCGAGCGCATCTTCGGCCCGACCCGGGACTGGGAGTGCCACTGCGGCAAGTATAAGCGCATCCGGTACAAGGGCATCGTCTGCGACCGCTGCGGCGTCGAGGTGACCCGCGCCAAGGTGCGCCGCGAGCGCATGGGCCATATCGAGCTGGCGGCGCCGGTCTCCCATATCTGGTATTTCAAGGGCATCCCGAGCCGCATGGGCCTGATTCTCGACATTTCGCCGCGGGCGCTGGAAAAGGTACTGTATTTCGCGTCCTATATCGTGCTGGATCCCGGCAGCGTACCGTCGGGGGAGCTCAAGAAGAAGCAGCTCCTGACCGAGAATGAGTACCACGATTTGCGGGAGAGATACGGGGACGAGTTCAAAGTGGGCATGGGGGCGGAGGCCATCCAGGTCCTGCTGAAGGAGCTCGATCTCGACCAGATGAACGAGGAACTCCGGCAGGAGCTCAGCGGCGTCAGCGGTCAGAAAAAGGTCCGCGCCATCCGCCGCCTCGAGGTGGTGGAGGCATTCCGCAAGTCCGGCAACCAGCCCTCGTGGATGGTCATGGACGTGGTGCCGGTAATCCCGCCGGATCTGCGCCCGATGGTGCAGCTTGACGGCGGCCGCTTCGCTACTTCCGACCTCAACGACCTGTACCGTCGGGTCATCAACCGCAACAACCGATTGAAGAGATTGCTGGACCTCGGGGCGCCGGACATCATCGTCCGCAACGAGAAGCGGATGCTGCAGGAAGCGGTGGACGCCCTGATCGATAACGGGCGCCGGGGCCGTCCCGTCACCGGGCCGGGCAACCGTCCGCTGAAGTCCCTTTCCGATATGCTCAAGGGCAAGCAGGGTCGCTTCCGCCAGAACCTCCTGGGCAAGCGCGTCGATTACTCCGGCCGTTCCGTCATCGTGGTCGGGCCGGAGCTGAAGCTGCACCAGTGCGGCCTGCCGAAGGAAATGGCGCTGGAGCTCTTCAAGCCCTTCGTGATGAAGAAACTCGTTAACAACGGGGCCGCCAACAACATCAAGGCGGCCAAGCGCATGGTGGAGCGGGTTCGCCCCGAGGTCTGGGACGTCCTCGAGGAGGTCATCAAGGAGCATCCGGTGCTCCTGAACCGCGCTCCGACACTTCACCGGCTGGGCATCCAGGCTTTCGAGCCGGTGCTGACCGAAGGCCGCGCTCTGAAACTGCATCCGCTGGCCTGTACCGCCTACAACGCCGACTTCGACGGCGACCAGATGGCGATTCATCTGCCGCTGTCGGCGGAAGCCCAGGCGGAGGCCCGTATCCTGATGCTGGCCGCGAATCACATCCTGGCGCCGAAAGACGGCCGGCCCATCATCGTGCCGACGCAGGATATGATCCTGGGTTCCTATTATCTGACGATCCTGAAGCCCGGCGCTAAGGGCGAGGGCATGGTGGTCACCGGCATCGAGGAAGCGCTGCTGGCCTTCCAGCATGACGAGCTCTCTCTGCAGGCGGAAATCAAAACCCGCATCGAAGGTTACGGCATCGTCAAGACCTCGTTGGGCCGCATGATCTTCAACGAGATCCTGCCGCCGGAAATCCGTTATTTCCGTCAGGACAAGAAGACCGGCCAGTGGGAGTACGGCATTCGCATCGACAAGAAGGAAATGGGCAAGCTCGTCGCCAATTGCTTTAAGCATCTGGGCGGCGGCCGGACGGCGGAGGTCATCGACAACGTCAAGAATCTCGGCTACCATTACGCCTGTCTGGCGGGTATGACCGTCGCCATCTCCGACGTCATCGTGCCGCCGGAGAAGCAGACCATCATCAACGAGACGAAGCAGCTCGTCAACAAGATTGAGCGTCAGTTCGGACGCGGCCTGATTACCGAGGAAGAGCGCTACAACAAGGTGGTCGATCTCTGGAACAAGACCACCGACCACGTGGGCGAGGCCATGATGAAGAACATGGCCGCCGACAACCCGATCTTCATGATGGCGGACTCCGGCGCCCGCGGTAACACGCAGCAGATGCGTCAGCTGGCGGGCATGCGCGGCCTGATGTCCGACCCCTCGGGCAAGATCATCGCCCTGCCCATCACGGCGAATTTCCGTGAAGGGCTTACGGTTTCTGATTACTTCATCTCCTCCCACGGCGCCCGCAAGGGTCTGGCCGACACGGCGCTCCGCACGGCGGACTCGGGTTATCTGACCCGCCGCCTGGTGGACGTGGCCCAGGACGTGATCGTGCGCGAGGAAGATTGCGACGTCGTCACCATCAATCTGCTCCGGGAGCGGGCGCGGTTGGCTCCAACCTCGGCGCAGGCGGTGGAGATTCTGAAAGACCTCCTGGTTGGCCGGGTTTTGGGTGCGGCCGTCATCGAGCCCAGGAAGGGGGAAACCCTGCTCGAGCGGGATACCGTGCTGGGCGAGGACAGTCTCAAAGCAATCGGCGATGCCAAGGTGCGTTCTATCGTCATCCGCGGTTCGCTGACTTCGACGGAAGCGGTCACCAGCAACGCTATGCTGTCGGAGACGATCCAGCTGGGGACGACCGTTTCCAAGACGCGCACCACCCTGAAGAACGGCTTCATCCGCGAGATCGTGGGCAAGAAGCTCACGGTGGCCATCCTCTCCCTCGACGGGGAGGAAATCGTGCCCGCCGGCAAGGAGCTCACCAAGGAAGACGTGGAGGCGGCGCTGGCAAGCGACGCCCGGGAACTCAAGATTCGCAACAACAACATCCGGGGCATCGAGGTTGAGGCCATCCGCGACGGCAACAGCATCATCGAACCGCTGGCGGACCGCATCGTCGGCCGGGTCCTGGCGGAGGACATTTACGAGGACGCCAGGAAGACGAAGAAAATCGCGTCGCTGAACGAAACGATCGACGAGGAACTGGCGGAGAAGATCTGCAAGGTACGCGAGCGGGTTTCCATCCGCAGCGTGCTGACCTGCAAATCCCAGTACGGCGTCTGCGTCAAGTGCTATGGCCGCGATCTGGCCAACGCCACCGAAGTCGACGTGGGCGAGGCCGTGGGCATCATCGCCGCCCAATCCATCGGCGAGCCGGGCACCCAGCTCACCATGCGGACGTTCCACTCCGGCGGCGTCGCCGGCGAGGATATCACCATGGGCCTGCCGCGGGTCGAGGAGCTCTTCGAGGCCCGCAAGCCCAAGCATAACGCCATCATCGCCGAGATCGAGGGCACGGCGGAAATCACGGAGGACGACAAGGGCACCCGTAAGGTCATCCTGACGCCGGAGGAAGGCGAGGCCCGGGAGTACGCGATTCCCTTCGGAGCGCGGCTGGTAGCCCAGAGCGGCATGCACCTGAAGCTCGGCGACAAGATCACCGAGGGCTCCATCAACCCGCACGACATCCTGCGGGTCTGCGGCCTCCGGGAGACGCAGCGCTATCTCGTTTACGAGGTGCTGAAAGTTTATAAGTCCCAGGGTGTTGAGATCAACGACAAGCACATCGAGGTCATGGTGCGGCAGATGCTGCACAAGGTCAAGATCGAGGAATCGGGCAGCACCGGTTTCCTGCCGGGCGAGTACGTCGATATCAATTCCTTCGAGGCCGTGAACGCCCGTGTCATTGAGGAGGACGGCGAGCCGGCGGTGGCGAAGCCGATTCTCCTGGGTATCACCAAGGCGTCGCTGGCTACGGATTCCTTCCTTTCCGCCGCGTCCTTCCAGGAAACGACGCGCGTCCTCACGGACGCCGCCATCAAGGGCAAGGTCGATCCTTTGATTGGCCTCAAGGAGAACGTCATCATCGGCAAGCTGATTCCGGCGGGCACCGGCATGAGCCGTTATCGCAACATCAGCGTTGTCGATCCCGACGCTGCCGTCGAGACGGTGGAGCCGGCGATGGAGGAAGACCTGGAAGAGACCGGGGCCGAGCCGGTGAACGAATGACTGCGGCCTAGGGGCGACAGGTTGTATCCGGGTAAACTTCATATTGGAAGCAGATTGAGCAAGGGAGGCTGTCCGCGAAGCATGAAGCTGGACAGCCTCTTTTCTTGAGAAAAAAGACATGAATGAATGCCGGCGTGGGGCTGGGCCCGTCGCGCCGGGGAAAGCGGGGAATCTATGAGCCGGCTGACAATGGAAAAGGCCAGGGAAATCCTGGCGAAGCACACGACGGAGGAGCACCTTTTCACCCACGCCCGGGCGGTGAGCGCGGCGATGGGAGCGATGGCGGAACATTTTGGCGCTGACCGGGACCACTGGGAGGCCATCGGCTATCTGCACGACGTGGACTACGAGAAATTCCCCCAGGAACACTGCCATCATGTGCGGGAACTCCTGGAGCCGGAGGGCGTCGAGCCGGAGGACATCGACGCCATTATCGCCCACGGTTATGGCGTCACCACCAACGAGGTGGAGCCCACCACCGACCTCGCCAGGAGCCTTTTCGCCGTGGACGAGCTCACGGGCATCGTTCACGCCTATGGGCTCATGCGCCCCGAGGGGCTTGACGGCATGGCGGTCAAGAGCCTGAAGAAAAAATACAAGGACAAGCGGTTCGCCGCCGGCTGCAGCCGCGACATCATCGACCGGGGCTGTGCCCTCCTGGGCATGGAAACGGGGACTGTCATGGAACTCTGCATCGCCGGAATGCAGGCTCACAAAACGGAATTGGGATTCTGACAGGGGGAACGGAAACATGAGCATTCGCATTGGTATTTTGGGCTATGGCAATCTGGGGCGCGGCGTGGAGCTGGCGGTCCGGGAAAACGCGGACATGGAACTGGCGGCGGTCTTCACCCGTCGCAACCCGGCCACGCTGAAAATCGCGACGCCGGGCGTGCCGGTGGTGCGCGTCGATGAAGCCGAGGCCTGGCGGGATCGGATCGACGTGATGATCCTCTGCGGCGGCAGCGCCACCGATCTGCCGACGCAGACACCGGCCTTTGCCAAGTGGTTCAACGTCGTGGACAGCTTCGACACCCACGCCCATATCCCCGATCACTTCGCGGCGGTGGACAAGGCGGCGCGGGCGGCGGGGAAACTGGCGGCCATCTCCGTCGGCTGGGACCCGGGCCTCTTTTCCCTGGCGCGGGTCTATGGCAGCGCCGTGCTGCCCGATGGTCGTGACTACACCTTCTGGGGCCGGGGCGTCAGCCAGGGCCACTCCGACGCCATTCGCCGCGTCCCCGGCGTCCGGGACGCGCGGCAGTACACGGTGCCGGTGGAGGCGGCGCTGGAGCGGGTGCGGTCCGGCGAGAACCCGGATCTCACCACGCGGCAGAAGCACACCCGGGAGTGCTACGTGGTCCTCGAGGACGGCGCCGACCCGGCGGCGGTGGAGCGGTCCATCAAAACCATGCCCGACTACTTCGCCGACTATGACACCACGGTCCATTTCATCAGCGAGGCGGAGCTGAAGGAAAAGCACGCCGGCCTCGCCCACGGCGGCTTCGTCATCCGCTCCGGGCGTACCGGGGCGGCGAAGGAGCACACCCATGTCGTCGAGTTCCGCCTGAAACTGGACTCGAACCCGGAATTCACCACCGGCGTCCTCGTCGCCTATGCCCGGGCCGTGTATCGCCTGGCGAAAGAGGGCCGCACCGGTTGCGTCACCGTCCTCGACGTCCCGCCGGCTTACCTCTCCGCCAGGAGCGGCGACGAGCTCCGGGCCTCGATGCTCTGATACCAAAGCGGCACCGGTGGCGCGTTCACGTCGGCGGTGGGAGATGGCGCCGCGGAAAAAGAAAACAGGGGAGCAGAAAAGCGGACACGCTTTGGCTGGAAGCCGGGCGTGTCCGCTTTTTTGTCCCCAGCGTTCGGCGGCGGCGGGGCGAGACTGACGATCCCGGCCGGTTTGGCGTCCTACGTTGATAGCGATTCCCCGATGACCGGCATGGGATTGCCGCGGCGTACCCGGCGCGGCGGCCGGGGCGCGCGATCGGAAAAACCCATCTCTGGCGCGTCCCCCCGGACGAGTTGCCGGCCCCGGTGATGGCGCGCGGGCGCGCGGTCGGCGAGGGGACAGTGTCAGAAAATACTATTGAGCGCAACGGCTTCCTATGATATGATATAAAATAATAATGAATAGTTCGGAAATTGCCTCGATCCTTTTTCCCTTGCCGTCGTGCCCGGAGCGAACGGGAGCCGGCGACAATGGCAGACATTCGCGTTTCATGGAGGAAATCAGCCGCTATGTACTACTATTCTTCGATTGGCCTGCTCGCCGCGGTCATCCTCATGATCGAGAACCATGATATCCTCTTGGGGCGCAGCGGCAGCCAGAATCTTCCCGCCATCGGGATTTACCGGCGATTCCTGTTCGCCGTCCTGATCTATTACGTTACGGACGTGCTGTGGGGCATCTTCGACAGCCTGCATCTTTCCTCGCTGCTCTTCGCGGATACCATCATCTACTTCGCCGCCATGGCCTATGGCGTGCTGTGCTGGACCCAATACGTGGTTACGTATCTGGCCGAGGGGAACGCGTTCAGCCGCTTCCTCTTCCGGGCCGGACGCGTCTTCTTCCTGGTGTCCATGACGGCCATTGCCTTCAACTGCTTCATGCCCGTCGTGTTCTGGATCTCGGCCGACGGCGCCTATCAGGCCTATGGGCCCCGGTACGCCATCCTGATCTTCCAGATCCTGCTGCTCCTCCTGACGTCGGGCTACGCGATTCGCGCGATGCGGCAGACGTCAAGCGAGGACAGGAAGCGGAAACGGTATCGGACCATCGGCCTGTTCGGAATGGTGACGGCGTTGCTCCTCACCATCCAGCTGGACTATCCGCTCCTGCCGCTCTATTCGGTTGGATACATGTTGGGAACGAGTCTGCTGCATACCTTCGTGGTCAGCGATGAGAAAGAAGACTACCGGCGCGAACTGCTGGCGTCTCTGCGGCGGGAAAAAGACCAGCACGAGGAGCTGAAATCCGCCTGGCAGCTCGCGTACCGGGATCCCCTCACGGGCGTGAAAAGCAAGCTGGCCTATGTGGAGATGGAAAACCGGACGGATGACCGGATCGCGGCCCGGTCGGCCACGGACTTCGCGGTCGCGGTCTTTGACCTGAACGGCCTGAAGGATATCAACGACAAGCGGGGGCACGAAGTGGGCGACCAGTTCATCATCCGGGCGGCCCGGCTCATCTGCCTCCATTTCAAGCACAGCCCCGTATTCCGCGTCGGCGGGGACGAATTCGCCGTGCTGCTGGAAGGCCCCGATTTCGAGAACCGGCATGACCTCCAGCGTCGCTTTGATCAGCTTATGGACGCGCCGACGGAAGAAGACCCGGTGATCGTCGCCATGGGCCTGGCGGAATACCGGCAGGCCCAGGACATCAGCTTCAACCAGGTCTTTGAGCGGGCCGATCTCCAGATGTACCAGCGCAAGCGGGCGTTGAAGGAACGGGAGGAAACACCGCCGGAGACGGAACCATAGCGCCTCCCGCGGGCGTCTTCCCCCGCCGGACGCCCTGGGACAGTTCTGCGGGAAGTGCGTCCCATTTTGGCGTTTTCCTGTGGACGAAAGCCGAAAAAAAGACTACAATAGAGGATAGGAATCAGCCGGCGGCATTCGCTGCCGGCCTTTCCCCGGAAGAGCCGGAAAAGAGCCTGCACAGCAGGCGATGCTCAGATAAAACGCCATACCGTTCAAATCTGGGCAAAGAATCAGACAGGGAGGCTAGTCTATGAACATCCACGAGTACCAAAGCAAACAGATCCTCCGCGAGTTCGGCGTCAAAGTGCCGAACGGCAAGGCGGCGTTCAGCCCGGAAGAGGCGGCGCGCATCGCGAAGGACCTCGGATCCCCTGTTGTCGTGGTCAAGGCGCAGATCCACGCCGGCGGCCGCGGCAAAGCGGGCGGCGTCAAGCTGGCCAAGAGCATTGAGGAAGTCAAGTCCTACGCCTCGGAGCTTCTGGGCAAGGTCCTGGTCACGCACCAGACCGGCCCCGAGGGCAAACAGGTGAACCGCCTCCTGATCGAGGAAGGATCCAACATCGAGAAAGAGTTTTATCTGGGCTTCGCCATCGACCGCAAGACGGCGCAGGTCGTCATGATGGGCTCCACCGAGGGCGGCATGGAAATCGAGCAGGTCGCCGCGGAAACCCCGGAGAAAATCTTCAAGGAATACATCGACCCGATGACAGGCCTGATGCCCTTCCAGACGCGCCGCATGGCCTTCAACCTGAAGCTCAAGCCGGAGGTCCAGAGCAAAGCGGCGAAGTTCATGGACGCCCTTTACAAACTGTTCATCGCCAAAGACTGCTCACTGGCGGAAATCAATCCGCTGGTGGTGACGAAAGAGGGCGAAGTCATGGCCCTCGACGCCAAACTGAACTTCGATGACAGCGCCCTCTACCGCCATCCGGAAATCGAAGCCCTGCGTGACGAGACCGAGGAAGACCCGAAGGAGCGGGCGGCGGCGAAAGCCTCGCTCTCCTACGTCAACCTCGGCGGCGACGTGGCCTGCATGGTCAACGGCGCCGGCCTGGCCATGGCGACGGTGGACATCATCAAATACTACGGCGGCGAGCCGGCGAACTTCCTCGACGTGGGCGGCGACTCCACCGTCGAGAAAATCGCCGAAGCCTTCCGCATCATGCAGTCGGACGATCAGGTCCACAGCGTCTTCGTCAACATCTTCGGCGGCATCAATAAATGCGACGTCATCGCCGCCGGCATCGTCGAAGCGGCCAAGGTCGTGGGCCTCCGCGTGCCGGTCATCGCGCGTCTCGACGGCACCAACGTCGACGCCGGACGCAAGATCCTGAAGGAAGCCAACGTCCCCGGCGTCTATATGGCGGAGAAGATGGAAGAAGGCGCGAAGCAGGCCGTCGAGCTTGCCAAGCAGCACAAGGCGAATACCTGGAAAGCCTGAGGAGGATTGAGCGATGGGAATTTACGTAGGCAAGCAGAGCAGAGTCGTCGTGCAGGGCATCACCGGCAAGCAGGCGACCTTCCATACGAATATCATGAAAGAATACGGAACCAACGTGGTGGCCGGCGTCACCCCGGGCCGGGCCGGTGAGATCGTACTGGGCTCCATCCCGGTATTCAACACCGTCACCGACGCGGTGAAAGTCACCGGCGCCAACGTCTCGGTCATCTACGTACCGGCACGCTTCGCGGCGGACTCCATCATGGAGGCGGCGGACGCCGGCGTTGACCTCGTCGTCTGCATCACCGAGCACATCCCGGTTCTCGACATGGTGAAAGTGCGCCACTACCTCAAAGATCGTCACACCAAACTCATCGGCCCGAACTGCCCCGGCATCCTGACCGTGGATGAGTGCCGCCTGGGTCTCCTGCCGACTTACATTCACAAGAAAGGCCACGTCGGCGTCATCTCCCGCTCTGGCACCCTGACCTATGAAGTCACCTACCAGCTCACCATGGCGGGCATCGGCCAGACCACCTGCATCGGCATCGGCGGCGACCCCGTCAAGGGCCTCGACTTCATCGACGTGCTGGACGCCTTCAACCATGACGACGAAACCCTCGCTGTCATGATGATCGGCGAAATCGGCGGCACCGCCGAGGAAGAAGCCGCCGTCTGGATCAAAGAGAACATGAAGAAACCCGTCATCGGCTTCATCAGCGGCCAGCAGGCGCCTCCGGGCAAACGCATGGGCCACGCCGGCGCCATCATCTCCGGCGGCAAAGGCACGGCCGCCGACAAGATCAAGGCGCTGAACGACGCCGGCATCGAAGTCGCTCCCACCGTCGCCGCCATGGGCGAATTGGCCGTCAAAGTCCTGAAGGAAAAAGGCCTCTACGAAGCCTGCCACACCTGCTGAGGAATCCTCCCTACTGACGGACAGAATATCGGAAAGCAAAGGCCGCTCTCAAATTCCGGGGGCGGCCTTTTGACTGGGGAAGCGGCAGGCGTTTTTCCCTGTTTGCTGCTAAAATATCAGGGGACAGCAGCCAGGGACAGAAAAAAACGATTTGAACGGAGCGGCCCTTCACCGCCACAAATCCTCGCTGTCAGAGCGATGGCGAGAAATAATAAGGGACCTCTTAGTGATTAATTGCTAAGAGGTCCTTAACTTTTGGGCGAATTTTACGATATATAGAGTAGAGGAAGAATCCATCCCCCACGGGGAAAAAAGGCGGAAGCCGGGCGGAAGGAGGAACGGGCATGAATCTCATCAGACAAGTGGCGTCGGTCGGCGGGATGCTGACGTCGTCCTCGGAAAAGCGACAGCGGGAGAAAAAGAACACCGGCAATCTGCGGGCGGACTTCGCGGCGGCGCTGCTGGCGGCGGAGGAACGGCAGGCGGAGAGCGCGATGGAAAAAGCGGCGGACGCGGACGGCGACGGGGTGCTTTCCCTGGAGGAACGCAACACCCTGGCGCGTATGGAAGCCTTTGAAACGGTGACGGAATACTACGACAAAGTCGCGGCGCGTCGGGCCGCCCGGGCCGCGCAGGCCACCATGGACGGCCGCCACGTCCCCATGAGCGAGACGCTGCGCCGCGTCCTCGGCGACGGCTCGGTGCTGACCACGACCACCGAAGACGGCCACCTCACGGCCCAGTCCATCGACCGCCCCCTCTTCCGCCTCGTTCCCGACGCCGCCCAGCCCCGCTCCCTGACCGGCCGCCCCGCGCTGAAATGGACGGCCCGCGCCCCCTATCTCGGCGGCTCCTAGCAACCAACCGCCCCCGGCTCCCCACACAATCGCGGGAGCCGGGGGCGGTTCGCTTTTGGCGGGGGACGAGAGTCAGGCGAAAAATCCGCGTGTTGGCGGGGCTTTGCCAAGCGCTTTGTCGTGTGGTATGATAGGATTGAACAAATGTCCGGGAGGGTCTTTGGCTATGGAGGCAGGATTATTCAGATCGGAAGAATCGGGCGGCTTGCGAAACGCGTTCCTTCGTCTTATGGAGGAATACGACGCGGCGAAACACGACAGCTTTGCCAATCATCCCTTGGGGTACTTTGTGCGCAATACGATTCCTGACCTTATTATTGATACGGATATTGTTGATCCGGATAAATATAAAG
>JAEEGN010000038.1 GCA_016280345.1 Selenomonadaceae bacterium
AAGAAAAAGCAAGGGGGAGACTACCATGGCGGAAACGATGATTCTGGAAAGCGATTCTCCGGAGAAGACGGCTTCTTTGGGCGAGCATCTGGGGGCAAAGCTTCCGGCCGGTTCCGTGCTGTGCCTGACAGGGGAACTCGGGGCAGGAAAGACCAGTTTTGTCCAGGGGCTGGCAAAGGGGCTTGAGGTGGCTGATGCGGTCACGAGTCCGACGTACAATATCATGAACATCTACAAGGGGCGACTGCCGTTGGTGCATTTCGACCTGTACCGGCTGGAGGCACCGTTTGAACTGGAAGATATTGATTTTCCGGGCTTCGTGAACGAGCCGGCGGGCGTTGTGGTCATCGAGTGGGGGGAGAAATTCCCAGAGGCCTTACCGGAACAACGAATTGATATCGCTTTTGAGCCGGGAGCAACACCTAATGAGCGTCGTCTGTCCTTTACTGCGGCCGTTGGATGTGAGGATCTTCTGAAGGAGCTGGCGGTGAAGTGCTGATCTTGGCACTGGAGACGGCGACGGTTGTTTCTTCGGTGGCGGTGGCGACAGAGGAAAGACTGTTGGCTGAGGTGACGGCAGCGGCGAAGCTGACCCATTCCGAGACATTGCAGCCGCATATCGCGATGGCACTGGAAATGGCCAGTGTCCGCCGGGAAGAGGTTGGCGCCGTAGCGGTGAGCATTGGGCCAGGATCCTTTACAGGGCTTCGAATCGGACTGGCAGCGGCCAAGGCCATGGCCTATGCCTGGCAGGTGCCGTTGGCCGGAGTCGATACGCTGGCGTCGCTGGCGATGGGCTGTCCCTGGCCGGGGGCGAAAACGGCGGCATTGATTGACGCGCAAAAAGGGAATGTCTATCTGGCACTCTATGAGTGGAAAGTAGGGCTTCCCGAGATGCTGTGGCCGGCAGAGGTTGTCCCATTAGAGCAGGCAATTGGGCGGCTCGCGGCTTTGAAAGATCCGGTAATGATGGCGGGTGATATCGTCCAGCAAAAGCTCGTGTCGTGGGATGGCCTGCCAGAGAATCTCTTCATCGCGCCGCCGGCGACGGTTTTACCTCGGGCGGCGTCGGTGGCGGCGCTTGGCCTGCACCGGCTGGCGGCGGGCCAGACGGATAATCTCATGGGACTGGAACCACTTTATATCCGGCGCTCAGAGGCGGAGGTTCTTTGGGAGAAGCGCCATCCGGAGGCGGTTTCATGATTTCTTTCCGGGAAATGAAGTCAGAGGACGCAGATCGCGTCGCGGCCATCGAGGCGGCGTCCTTTCCCGTTCCTTGGTCGCGCCAGTCGTTCTGGGAGGAGGCGTCGAATGAGCAGGCGTATTATCTATTGGCGATTTCGGATGGGGAAATCATTGGCTATGCCGGAGCCTGGCTCGTCCTTGACGAAGCCCAGGTCACGAATATTGCGGTCGCTCCTGCGTGGCGCGGCCGCGGCGTAGGACGATTGCTCCTCACGGAGCTGATTGCCCGGGTGAAGGTGCAAGGAGCGGTGCGGATGACGTTGGAGGTTCGGCCATCGAACACGGCGGCGCTGGCGCTTTATGATGCTCTCGGTTTCCAGGACTGTGGCCGGCGTCCGGGCTATTACCAGGACAACGATGAGGACGCGGTGATCATGTGGAAGATGAAACTGTAAGAAGCGTGACGGGAGGGGCGGCACGATGGGTTCACCGGAGGACCGGCTGACGCTGGGTATCGAGTCGAGCTGCGACGAGACAGCGGCGGCAGTACTGCGGGGCGGACGGGAGCTTTTGTCTAACATCGTCTCGACGCAGATTCCCGTGCATCAGAAATTCGGAGGCGTCGTCCCGGAAATCGCTTCCCGCCGCCATATCGTGAATGTCATGCCGGTAATTGACGAGGCCCTCCGCCAGGCATCGGTGCGCCTTCCGGAAATCAGTCAGGTGGCGGTGACTTATGGGCCGGGGCTGGTGGGGGCACTTCTGGTCGGCGTGGCGGCGGCGAAGGCGTTGGCGTTCGCCCTGGATGTCCCACTTTTGGGCGTCAATCATCTGGAAGGGCATATCTTCGCCAATTTCCTCAGTTTTCCGGATCTTCGGCCGCCGTTCGTGGCGCTGGTCGTTTCCGGTGGTCATACGGCCCTGGTGCGGGTGGTGGATTACAACCGCTTTCAGTTGATGGGGCAAACGCGGGATGACGCGGCGGGGGAGGCTTTTGACAAGGTGGCGCGGGTCATGGGACTGCCTTATCCTGGGGGGCCGCAGATTGACCGGCTGGCGGCAGAGGGGAATCCCGACGCCATTGATTTCCCGCGGGCGCTTCTGGAAAACGGGAATTATGAGTTCAGCTTCAGCGGACTCAAATCCGCGGTGCTGAACTATCTCAACGAGCAGAAGATGAAGCGTCGTGAGGTTTCTAAGCCTGACGTAGCGGCTTCTTTCCAAAAAGCGGTGATTGAGGTACTGGCGGCAAAGGCGTTGGAAGCGATGCGGGAGACCGGCTATTCGGCACTGGTACTGGCGGGCGGTGTGGCGTCCAATAGTGCCCTGGAGTGTCGGCTGCGGAAGATGGCAGATGAGAGACGGTTCGCTTTCTATTATCCCAGCCCGGTTCTTTGTACGGATAACGCCGCTATGATTGCCTGTCGCGGTTATTACCAATCATTGGCCGGGCATTTCTCCGGCCTCCGTCTCAATGCGGTCCCGGGGCTGGGGCTGAGCAATCTGGAAGCGTAAAGCGCGGGGGGCATCTGTCATCGTGCTGGCGGCTCGTCGCCGAAATGGTCATTGCATTATGAGGAAACAGGGGAGGCAGAACGATGCAGCCGGAAACAGCGAAACTGGTGAAAATCCTGGAGGATAGTCACGATATCGTATTCTTTGGTGGGGCCGGTGTCTCGACGGAATCCGGCATCCCGGATTTTCGGAGTGCTGAAGGACTCTGGAATGAGAAGCTGAAGATCCGGCTTACGCCGGAGCAACTTGTATCTCACACTTATTTTGAGAAATATCCGCAGGAGTTCTTTGATTTCTACCGCGCCAAGCTCATTTATCCTAAAGCGGAACCCAACGGTTGCCATATTGCGCTGGCGGAGCTCGAGAAAATGGGACGCCTGGACGCAGTAGTCACGCAGAACATTGACGGTCTGCACCAGAAAGCCGGCTCGAAGGTCGTCTATGAGCTTCACGGTTCGGTGCTCCGTAATTACTGCCAGGAATGTGGCGCTTTCTATGACGAGCAGTTCATCCTGGAGACAGCGCCGGAGGTGCCACGTTGCCCAAAATGCGGCGGCCTGGTGAAGCCGGATGTGGTGCTTTACGAAGAGGCGCTGGACAACGCGACCATCAACGCTGCGGTGGACGCCATCGCGCAGGCGGACACACTCATCATCGGCGGTACATCCCTAATTGTTTATCCGGCGGCAGGACTTATCCGTTATTTTCGTGGACAGCACCTCATCCTCATCAATAAGACGGAAACAAAGGCTGACCGGTCGGCCGAGCTCGTCATCCGTCAGCCCATTGGGCAGGTCATGGCGGAAGCCGTGGGGGCGATGACAAAATGAGTCGGGAAAAAGGGATCCGCCTTGTCCTTTGGAGTGTTGCCCTGACGTTCCTGGCCGTCGGGCTCTGGCACGGTGATCCGCGCCAGGTCTTCGCCAAGGCGGTCCGGGTCTGTATGGAGTGCATTGGCATTGGCTAAGCGACAATACTTTCAGATCTTGGCAACGTTCCTCTACAATCCGTATCTGGGAAATTTCCTGACTGGGCGGGTGGGGCGTGTTCCCGGAAAAATGGCTTGTGTGCCTGGCTTAAACTGCTATTCCTGCCCCGGTGCGGCCGGCGCTTGTCCGGTGGGGGCCTTCCAGAGTTTCCTGTCCGGTGTGTTTCCGCGCTTTCCGTTCTATGTACTGGGAAGCCTGATGCTGTTTGGTCTTCTCTTTGGCCGGCTGATTTGCGGGTGGGCATGCCCCTTCGGATTCTTACAGGAGATTCTCCATCATTTGCCGGGGCCGAAATTGAAAAAAAACCGATTCACGGCGACGCTGGCTCGGTTAAAATACGTCTGGTCAATGCTTTTCGTTGTCTTATTGCCGTTGGCTTTTTGGGCGACAACAGGAATCGGTATCCCGGCTTTCTGCAAGTTCCTTTGTCCGGCGGGGACACTGGAGGGCGCGGCACCGCTTCTCTTGGTAAATGCCAGCCTGCGCGGCGCGGCGGGGACATTAACAGTCTGGAAATTTGCCGTGGCGGGTTTCTTCCTGCTACTCATGATCGTTGTATGGCGTCCCTTCTGCCGTTGGCTCTGTCCGCTGGGCGCGCTCTATGGATTGTTTAACCGTTATGCTGCATTGGGTGTGCAGGTGGACGCGGAGAAATGTGTCCGTTGCGGTGCCTGCGCCCGGATCTGTCGCATGGACACGGCGCTGGCGGGAGATCCGGAATGCATATCCTGTGGCGACTGCCTAAAGGCTTGCCCAACGGAAGCGGTTTCGTTTCGCGGTCCGTCGTTCCATCCGCGAACGGAAAAAGAACGATGAATCCATAAATTATTTTTTATAAAGGAGGATTATTTATGAAAAAATGGTTAATGGCGTTGGCATTGGCTGGCGCGGCAGTGTTCTCTCCTACGATGTGTCCTATGGGTGCGCCGGCTTCTGTGGTGGAAGCAGTTCAGGCACCGGATGCGGCCATCGTGCGAATCGGGAGCGGCGAAGCAACATCCATAGCGGCCCTGTCGGGAAACCGTCCGCTCTATCTCAACTTTTGGGCCTCTTGGTGCCCGCCTTGCGTTGGAGAAATGCCTTCCATTGACGCGCTGTACAAGAAATACGGGGAACAGGTGAATTTCGCTTGTATTTCCGTGGATTCGACAGAGGCGGACGCACGGGGCTATTATGAGAAAGCCAATCTTTCTGTTCCGCTTTATTACGGCGATGAAGCGGCGATTTGTCGGGCCTATGATATTCAGGTAATTCCGGTTTCTATCCTGGTAGCGCCGGGCGGTGAAATCATTGCTACCCATGCCGGCAGTATGAATGAGTCGGAACTGGAGGCTTTCCTGAAAAAAGCACTCTAATGCCGGTGAAAACGGAGATGGAAAAAGAATTTTTCCCAACATATTGACGGAAATCGCGGGCCGTGATACTATAATCGGTGAAAAGCTGAATAAAGACTCATCAAGAGCGGTGGAGGGACTGGCCCTGTGAAGCCGCGGCAACCATTGGCGGATGCCAAAACGGTGCCAATTCCGATAGGTTTATCCTATGAGATGAGAGATTTTGGGGCTCTCGTCTGACAGGCGGGAGCTCTTCTTATCCAGCGGGTTTTTATTCGGCCAATATCTAAACAAGGAGGAGCAATCAATGAGCAACAATCGGGTATTATTCACCTCGGAGTCGGTGACGGAAGGTCACCCGGACAAATTGGCCGATCAGATTTCCGACAGCATTCTCGACGCCATCATGACGCAGGACCCGGAGGGTCGCGTCGCCTGTGAGACGCTGGTGACGACAGGACAAGTTCATGTGGTGGGGGAGATTTCGACGAAGTGTTACATTGATATCCCGCGTATCATTCGGGATACGGTTGAGAAGATTGGCTACACGAAGGCCGAGTATGGCTTTGACTGCCATACGTGCGGCATTCTCGTTTCCATTGACGAGCAGTCCGCGGATATCGCACTGGGCGTGGATAAGGCGCTGGAGGCGAAAGAGGGGGAGATGGATGCCATCGACGCCATTGGCGCCGGCGATCAGGGGATGATGTTCGGCTACGCGACGAACGAGACGCCGGAGTATATGCCGCTTCCCATCGCGTTGGCTCATAAGCTGGTGCGACGTCTCACCGAGGCGAGAAAGAGTGGCGAATTGAAATGGTTGCGCCCGGACGGCAAGTCTCAGGTTACGGTGGCTTACGAGAATGGCAAGCCGGTAGCGGTCGATACGGTGGTCATCTCGACTCAACATGATCCTGATATCAGTCAGAAGGAGATCCGCGAGGCTATTATTGAGAAAATCATCAAGGTGGTTGTACCGGCGGAGCTTTTGACGGCGGATACGAAGTATTTCATTAATCCGACCGGCAAATTCGTCATCGGCGGCCCGCAGGGTGATTCCGGGCTTACCGGCCGTAAGATTATTGTCGATACGTATGGCGGTATGGCTCGTCATGGAGGCGGCGCGTTCTCCGGCAAGGATCCCACGAAGGTGGACCGTTCAGCGGCTTACGCGGCCCGTTATGTGGCGAAGAACATCGTTGCCGCCGGCCTTGCGGATCGCTGCGAGATTCAGCTTGCTTACGCGATTGGCGTGGCACGTCCGGTCTCCGTTCTCGTTGAGACATTTGGCACGGGTAAGATTGCCGAGGAGAAGATTGCCGCACTGGTGGAGAAGAATTTCGACCTGCGTCCGGCCGGCATTATCAAGTCCTTGAACCTGCGCCGACCCATTTACGCGCAGACCGCCGCATATGGCCACTTTGGCCGCACGGATGTGGATCTGCCATGGGAGCATACGGATAAAGCGGAATCGCTGAAGAAACAGGCAGGACTTTGATATGAAAATCCCGCGATAACAGAAAACCGCCGCTTGTGGTACTGGCATCAGCCAGACCGCAGGCGGCGGTTTTGTTATCCTGTTGGAAAAAAGGGATTGGCAGGTAGCATGGGAAAAACAGAATCAGATTTCGTCGTAGGTCAGAAGCTCTTGGATATAGACATCCTGTTTGCTGGCGACGTTCCAGAATTCGCCGTTTTCCAGCTTGATGATTGGCAAGGCACTGGTACGACTCTGGTCGATGTAGATGATTTTGCCCTTTTGGCCGTCGGACAGGCGGACCCAACAACCAATCAGCGCCTGGCATATATGCTTGACGAAGATTACGCCGTACTCGGCGTTCAGCTTGCCGCCCATCATATCGGAAAGCAGAATGTCAAAGGCGGCAAAGGGAGAGCGGCGATGGGCATAGGCTTTGTTCGCTGATAAGGCGTCGTAAACGTCGAGAATCGCCAGAATATGACCAAAGGGACATATCTCGTCGCCTTTCAGACCATACGGATAGCCGGAGCCGTCATTACGCTCATGGTGCTGACGGACACCGTTGATGATATCCGCTTCGCCACTCAGACCACTTTTGCAGAGCATATCATAGCTATACTCTGCGTGCTGGCTCATAAAATGCCATTCCTCGTCAGTCAGCTTACCGTCCTTGTTCAGGATGGTCAACGGAACGTTCAGCTTGCCAATATCGTGCAACAATCCGGCCAGTAACAGACGCTCCCGATGGGCTGCCGGCCAGCGCAGCCAGCGTCCCATGAGCCCGGCCAGGATGGCCACGTGCAAAGAGTGATGCAGAAGATACTGGTCATCTTCCCGGGTCATGTTGTGGAGCTGCGAGATGGCACGGGCGCCATCACAGAGCTCGTTGAAATGCTTCGAGGCAAGAAAAGAGCCAATTTCTTCCAGGTCCATCTGTCCGGTGCTGTATTGCGATACCATAAGGTTGTACATCTTCAGCATGACAGCGTAATAGAGATCGACATAGCGCTGATCGATCAGCGCCGTGTTGACCGCCTGGGGTTTGACTGGAACCGGCGGCATGAATTGTGCTCCGGCTGCCGTTTGCGGCTTTTTCTTTGGGATGTGGATAAAAGCTGTAATATACTGGTCGCCAAAGCGCTTTTTAACGGACTGGATGATATTCTCCGAGAGAGACGTTCCTGAGTCCACCAGTACATCGCCTTGATCAGTATAGATTGGTCGCGCCAGGATCATACCCGGTTTCAAGTCTTGAATGCTGCATCGCTCTATCAGTTCCGCCTGATCCGTCATGGCTCGTTCCTCCATTTCGCCTTTCTGTTATGCTCCGCTGACCGTGTACGAACCATAAAAAGCTATCATACATATTATTATACTACATGACCGGCAAAAAAACCTTCATTTTAAAAAGAAGATATTTGCCGATATAGTTTCATTGTGACAGGTCATTTTTTACCGGTACGTCCCCGTTTGGTTATGGGGATTTTCTTTTGACACAGGGGGCAGGCGTCCGGATCGTAGGTCGTGACATCGAGATGTAACAGCGCCTGATGGGGAACGTCGCCAAAATCCGCTTTGCCACCGCTTCGGTCAACGAGCATTCCAACGGCGACAGGGACGCCGCCAGCCGCGCGCACGGCCTCGATGACCTCTTTGACGGATCCACCGGTAGTGACGATATCTTCCACAATGAGGACGCGCTCGCCCGGAGAGAGCGTGAAGCCTCGCCGGAAAGTCATGCGGCCGTTTTCACGCTCGGTGAAGATGGCCCTTGTTCCCAAGGCTTTGCCGGTCTCATGAGCGAGCAGAATGCCGCCGGTCATGGGGCCGACGACCGTATCAATCCCGACGACGGAGAAAAGCTCCGCCAACGCCCGACAGAGTTTTTCTGTATAGGCCGGGTGCTGAAGGACATTGAATTTTTCGACGTAGAGAGGACTGTGAAGGCCTGAAGTTAGAAGAAAGTGACCTTCCATAATGGCATTCGTTTCGATTAACAAGGTTTTTACTTCTTCTTCTGTCATCGACATAATTCAAACTCCTTCCATTTCCCTAAGGATTGCTATTGCTGCCGACCGCGGGTCTAAAGCTGCCCGGATGGGACGACCTACGACGAGGTAGCTGGCGCCGCTACGGAGCGCGGCTGCCGGTGTGGCGATTCTGCTTTGATCATTGACTGCGGCGCCTGCCGGTCGAATGCCCGGCGTCACGATGAGAAAATCCTTGCCGCAGGCATTTCGAATGGCGGCCGCCTCCTGTGGCGAAGCAACGACGCCATCCAGACCGGCCTTTTTCGCAAGCGTTGCCAATCGGAGAACCTGCTCTTGAATTGCTCCGGCAAAGCCAAGTTGTTGCCAGTCTTCTTCGCCGATGCTGGTGAGGATGGTCACGGCAATGAGCCTGGGAGTTGTCAGACCGTTTTTAGCCGCGGTTTCCCGTAGTCGATCTGCCGCAGTAGCCATCATTGTATAGCCGCCGCTGGCATGGACGTTCAGCATGGTCGGACGGAGGCGGAGGAGTGAGCAGAGGCCTTCAGCGACAGTGTTGGGGATATCATGAAGCTTAAGATCGAGAAAAACTTTTTTCCCTTGGGATGCCAGATAGTCGATGACCGGGTCTCCCGCCCGATAAAAAAGTTCCATGCCAACTTTGTAATAATTGACGGAATCACCCAGTGCCTTTACAAGGGTTTTTACATCGTCCAGTGCCGGAACGTCCAGCGCCGTGATTAAGCGGTTGTCTGTCATAGCGTTTCCTCTCCGTCAAGTCTTGAGATGGCCGATCAGTTCCTGGATATTCCTGAGACCCCGTTCCTCGAGATAGGTGTCAATCCCTTCAATGATTTTCATGGTAACGGTGGGGTCGACGAAGTTCGCTGTTCCTACGGATACTGCGGACGCGCCCGCCAGGAAGAACTCGATAGCGTCCTCCGCTGTCCGAATACCACCCATGCCGATGACGGGAATGCGTACAGCCTTTGCCGTTTGCCAGACGAGGCGAAGAGCAACCGGTTTAACCGCGGGACCTGAGAGACCGCCGGTGATATTTCCCAGGACCGGTCGCCAGGTATGGATATCAATGGCCATGCCGGTCAGTGTATTGATGAGGGAAAGGGCGTCTGCCCCGGCATTCTCCGCTGCCTGTGCGATGGGGACAATGTCGGTCACATTGGGCGACAGCTTCAAAATGACCGGTTTTTGTGTCCTGTCTTTCGCAGCCCGTACGACCGAAGCTACGGCAGTGGCGGAGGTGCCGAAAAGAATGCCGGCGTCTTTCACGTTGGGGCAGGAGACATTAAGTTCGATGCCTGCGACACCGGGGACGTCAAGACGAGCGGCGAGCTCACCGAATTCCTCGGCGCTGCTGCCGGAAATATTGACAACGAGGTTCATGCCGTATGAAGTGATGCGGGGAAGAATATCGGCCAGGAAGAAATCAACGCCGGGATTTTCCAGGCCGATGGAATTCAACATGCCTGCCGGGGTTTCGGCTATACGAACGCCGTCGTTGCCGCGCCGGGGAGCGAGCGTTGTCCCCTTGACGACTATCGCGCCGAGCTGTGCGAGATCGACAAAATCAGCGAATTCCTCGCCGAAGCCGAAGGTCCCGGATGCGGTCCAGACAGGTGTTTTCATTCGGATTCCAGCCAGTGTTGATTCCAACCGGTTCGTTGCCGTCGTCATAAGACCTCCTCCACCCAAAATACCGGGCCGTCCTTGCAGACCTTTTTCCGCTTCCCGCTTTTCGTATCGATGCTGCAGGAAAGACAGGCACCGAGGCCGCAGGCCATGTGCCGCTCCAACGAAACCTGGCAAGGGACGGAAAAGCGGGAAGCGATTTCCGAGACCTTTTCCATCATGATTTGGGGCCCGCAGACAAAAAGCCGGTCATGATTTCCCTGTTCCAAAAGCGATGGAAGAAGGTCTGTAGGAAAGCCCTTCACGCCCGCGGAGCCATCATTTGTCGTCACCAGCACTTCGGTGCAGAGCGGCCGGAATAGTTCTGACCAGAAGACCTCCGGCCGGTTTTTCCCCCCCATGAGCACCACGGCTTTCCCGTTGAAACGTCGGGCCAGGAGAATTAACGGCGCTAGCCCCATGCCACCGCCTATTAAGAGCGGTTGCCGGGCGTCGAGATCAAAGCCATGTCCAAGGGGACCAAGACAGTTTACCGTTTCCCCCGCTTTCAGTTTGCTGAGCTCCCGGGTTCCCTTACCGATAAGACGATAAAACATAGTCAGAGTCCCTTTGTTCGGGTCCGTATCTGCCACGCCGAAGGGGCGGCGAAGGAGCAGGAAGGAGCGCTCGATGAGCACTTGGACGAACTGCCCCGGTTGGGCCGTGCGGGCGATTTCCTTTGCGGCGACCGTGAGTTGGTAAACGCCGGGAATGACGTGCTTGCTTTCCAGGATCTCCGCTTCTACGGCATAACTAGGCAAGGTCATCACCGCCGCCTACGTAATCCTGCAAAGCCAACGCATAGACGAGCCGTCGCTCCCGCATGAAGGAAAGGACCCGGAGGACCTCCCAGGCGGTATCCAGAGAGGTCAGGCAGGCAATACCGTGTTCCACGGTAGCCCGCCGGATCTTGAAGCCGTCTTTGGCGGAGTGCTTGCCTTGCGTCAGGGTATTGATGACCATATGGATCTGTCCCGTCTTGATCATCTGGATGATGTCGGAGCTCCGCTCATGCACCTTGCCGACGATATCGGCGTCGATGCCGAGGGCGTGGATGGCCCGGGCGGTACCCTCGGTGGCTACGAGTTGAAACCCAAGCTCGGAGAAGGCTTTGGCCAGTTGTTTCATTTCTTCTTTGTCCTTGTCGGCCACGGTGAACAGGATGCGGCCCTGGGTGGGAACATTCATGCCCGCACCGTTGATAGCTTTATAAAGCGCCCGGGCATAGTGATAATCGATGCCCATGACTTCGCCGGTGGACTTCATTTCCGGCCCCAGGGAGATATCGACATCCTGCATCTTAGCGAAGGAAAAGACCGGCGCTTTAACCGCTACATAAGGCCGAGGCGTTACCAGACCAGAGTGGAATCCCTGGGCCTTGAGCGGCTCACCCAGGGCCACCCGCGTGGCCACATTGACCATCTTGATGTCGGTAATCTTGCTCAGGAAGGGAACCGTCCGGCTGGAACGTGGATTCACCTCGATGACGAAGACTTCGTCGTTGACGACGACGTATTGGATATTGAGCAACCCTTTGACATGAAGGTTCAGCGCGATGCGTTTCGTGTAGTCGATGATGGTAAAGATGACCTTCGAGGGCAGCGTCTGGGGCGGGTAAACGGCAATGCTGTCCCCCGAGTGGACACCGGCCCGCTCCACATGTTCCATGATACCGGGAATGACCACATCGGTACCGTCGGCGATGCCGTCTACCTCGACTTCCGTTCCCTCCATATAGCGGTCAACCAGCACCGGGTGATCCGGCGTCACCTTAACAGCGCGGCTCATGTAGTCCCGGAGTTCATCCTCATTGTAGACGATTTCCATGGCGCGGCCACCCAGAACGTACGAGGGACGAACCATGACCGGGTAACCAATTTCTGCCGCCCCGCGAAAGGCCTCTTCGACGGTGGTAACGCTGATTCCCTTGGGGCGGGGAATTTGCGTCTGGTTCAAGACTTCATCGAAGCGCTCCCGGTCTTCCGCCCGGTCAATGTCGTCCACCGAGGTGCCGAAAATCTTGACACCGGCCTTGGAAAGTGATGAGGCGAGGTTGATAGCGGTCTGACCGCCGAACTGGACGATGACACCTTCCGGTTGTTCCTGGTCGATGATATTCAGAACATCCTCCGGCGTCAGAGGCTCGAAGTAAAGCCGGTCGGAAATGTCGAAATCGGTGCTGACCGTTTCCGGATTGTTGTTGATGATGATGGCCTCGATGCCCATTTCCCGTAAAGCCCAGACAGAGTGTACGGAACAGTAATCAAATTCGACGCCCTGGCCGATGCGGATGGGGCCGGAGCCCAGAACAATGACCTTGCGGCGTTCTGAAGGCAGAGCCTCGTTTTCCTGGGCATTGAAGGTGGAGTAATAATAGGGGGTAGCCGCTTCGAACTCCGCCGCACAGGTATCGACCATCTTGTAGCGGGGCAGGATATGCATGGATTTGCGGAGGGTCCGTATCTCGCCGCTGTCCCGCCCAGTGATTTCGGCGATGGAGACATCGGCGAGGCCGAGTTTCTTTGCTGCCTGCATGAGACTCGGCGTGAGGCCTTCGTCCTTGAGTCGGTTTTCCATGTAGGTGATGTTCTTGATCTTTTCGATGAACCATACGTCGATTTTCGTGATCTCA
>JAEEGN010000039.1 GCA_016280345.1 Selenomonadaceae bacterium
ATGCTCAAGGACTTCGCGAAGGACACCATCCTCATCCACATGAAGGACGGCATCTGCCGCCAGGAAGCCAAGAACGCCGGCATGAAGAACGGTCTCCTCGACATGAAGGTCGACCTCCTCCCGCTCGGCACAGGCGACCTTCCGATCAAGGACCTCGTCGCCGCGGCGCCAGCCCAGGTCAAGAGCATCATCGTCGAACTCGACTACTGCGAGTCCTGCGAGATGATGAAGGCCCTCGAAATCAGCTATAAATACATGACCGAAAACGGTCTCGCCGAAGGCAACCGTTAAACGGCACCTTCTTCCCCTACAAATCGATTCTGACCGGAACCTCGCAGAGGTTGTCCATGCCCATGAAGTCTTTGATTTCATGGGCTTTGTTGGTCCGCTGTGCACGCTCGGCGCTGGAAAGTTGCCCAGAGTGGAACATTTCCAAGGAGAGCTCCAGGAGATCGGTCGTTTCGGAAAGCGGGAACACCTTCCAGTTGGGCAATGGGTCGTCCGTCTGGGGCCGCACCCGTCTTTCATTGAGCATCGTTTTGGCGACGCCGAAGATGCCGCCGTTCCAAAAGGCTTTGCCCAAGTTGTTCCATGAAGTGTCCATGGTGTCTCCTCTTTTTCCAGTTAAAGGGTTAAATACATCATAGGTGCAAGTCTGGAAAAATTAGGGAGAACAGGAGCCTGACACCAATTTTAGGTGTCAGGCTCCTGTTGGCCTTCCTCCTTTATCATACCACACGGCCCGAAGCCATGCAAATCGCGGACGTTGTCAGTCTTTTTGGACGAAGCCGTTGTCGCTGGCGTCTATGACGCGGGCGTCGAGGTCGCGGAAAAGGCGGATGCCGTCCCTGATGCCGCCCCAGAGGAACCACACGGTCGAAACGCAACCGACGAGCATCGGGATGATCAGGCTCGTGACGTAGTAGTATTTGCCCCACCACGCCTTGGGCCACGGGCTGGCGACATTCCAGAGCAGCACAGCGAGGAAGGTCAGGCCGAGATGGTAGCCGATGGAGTAGATGAAGACCGACCAGGCGAGTATCCTGTCGCCGCGCGTGTATTCGTCGTCGATTCCTACGATTCGCGATGCGAATCGTAGGAATCGCGAATGACGGGCCGCCTTCGGCGGCAATGACGAGCGGCCTTCGGCCGCAATGACGGAATGACAAATTTGTGTCATTTGGCGCGAAGCGCCATCGTCATTCGCGCGAAGCGCGCCGTCATTCGCCGCGTAGCGGCCGCGATGCAGCAGCTTGTCGAGGTTGAACAGCGGAACGCCGAAGAAGCGGCGGGCGATCCAAGAGCCGAGGCAGTAGGCGGCCAGCGAGAGGACCATTGAGATGCCGTAGATTTCCGTGGAGTTCATGAAGAACTTCTCGCGGAAGAGCTGCAGCGCCTGCTCCAGGGTGCTTTCGCCGGAGTTGAAGCCGAACGACCAATCGACCCACGGGTTCAATGGTTCGGCGAGTTTGGCGAAGAAACGGAAGACGCCCTCCGTCCAGCCGTGGCTCGCCAGCACCGGGACGACGCTGGCCGACCACGTGCGCTGGAGGATCAGTCCAGTGAGCGAGAAACCGCATCCGAAGACGATCGAGCACCAGGCGCCGACGGTGTTGCCGAAACGGGTGTAGAGACCGAAGACCATGATCGTGCCGCCGCCGCCGAGCCATACGGCCGTCATGATCTGGAGGAACATGTTGATGTAGTCCAGCTGGCTGAAGAAGACCGCCACCACGAAAAAGAACACGGCCACGGCCACGGACGCCCAGCGCAGCATCGAGATGTGCTGCGCGCTCGTTGGCGCCTTCTTCAGGAAGGGCAGGACAACATCTTGCACCCAGGTGGAGGAGGCGTTGAAGATGCGCGAGTCGTCGGTGGATATGAGGAGCATGAGCATCAGGAGCGCGAAGAGGCCGATCACGCCCGCGGGGAGGATCTGGCGCAGCACCACGGGCATCATCATCTGGCCGTAGAGGGTTCGGAACGCCTGGGCCTGCCTGGCGTTTGCGCCCTGGATTGCGGCGAGTTCCGGCGACGGGGCGCGTTCGCCGGCGGCCACGGCGGCGGCCTCTGCGCGCAGTTCCTCCGGAATGTTGGCGTTGATCACGTCGCGCGCGGCGTCGATGTAGGGGGTGTCGTTGTTCCTGAGCTGCGAGAGCGGCTCGTCCATGAGGCGCGGCGGAAGCGCGTCGAGGGCGGCTGCGATGTCATCGCGGACGGCGGCATCGGGAATGGCCTCGTCTGCTATCCTATTGATGAGCACCTTGCGGGTCTCGTGCGACGAGAAGCGGCCGTGGGCGCCGGGGAGGACGAACGCCCCGTGGTTCATGACCGTTATGATGAGAAGCGTCACGAGGCCGATCATTGTCCAGGAGAAGCCGTTGCGCCAGTGGCCGAGGATGCCCGCGATCTTCTGCTCGTGCGGCGTCTTCGCCGAGTTCGTCGTGTCGTTGCCGAACCACGAGGCGCGCTGCAGAATCGTCGCCATGACCGACACGCCGAGGGCGAACATGTTGAAGTCGCGCAGTTTCGATATGTCGAAGGGGTTCAGGAAGCTTTCTCCCGGAACGCGGTTGAGCATGACCGGCTCCATCGTCTCGCTCCAGTTGAATTTGAGGAAGATGTAGCCCGCGATGATGACGAAGATCGGGTATGAGAGCAGCGCCTGGACGGTGTCGGTGAGCAACAGCGATATGCGCCCCGCCGGCCAGACGGCGACCATCGCGAAGAAAAGGCACACCCC
>JAEEGN010000040.1 GCA_016280345.1 Selenomonadaceae bacterium
CCTGATGACCGTGGCCACCTTAGGCGCCTTTGCCATTCAGGCATGGGAAGAAGCGGTCGGTGTTATCTTCTTCTACCGGGTCGGCGAATGGTTCCAGGACCGGGCCGCCGACCGGAGCCGCGACCAGATCATGGACGCGGTGGATATGCGTCCGGAAGTGGTCAATCTGCTGGTGGGCGACGACGTGAAGGTCATTCCCTCGGCCGAAGCCCGGGTCGGCGACATCCTGCTGGTGCGCGTCGGTGACCGCATCCCGCTGGACGGCGTCGTCATCGATGGCGAAAGCCTGCTGGATACCTCCCCGGTCACCGGCGAACCGGTGCCGGTCCGCAAATCCTACGGCGACGAAGTGCTGTCCGGCTGCGTCAACACCTCCGGCATGCTGAAGATCCGCGTGGAAAAGGAACTGCAGGAATCCATGGTCACCAAGATTCTGGATTCGGTGGAAAACGCGGCGGCCAACAAACCGTACATCGACAAGTTCATCACCCGGTTCGCCCGGGTCTATACCCCCATCGTGGTGGCCCTGGCGCTGGCGGTGGCCATCATACCCTCGCTGGTCACCGGCGACTGGCACAAATGGATTTACACCGCCCTGACCTTCCTGGTCATCAGCTGCCCCTGCGCCCTGGTTCTCTCCGTGCCCCTGTCCTTCTTCGCGGGCATCGGCGCCGGCTCCAAGATCGGCGTTCTGTTCAAGGGCGGCAACGCCATGGAAATGCTGAAAAACGTGGCGGCGGTCGTCATGGACAAGACCGGCACCGTTACCAAGGGCAACTTTGTCGTACAGCAGGTCATTTCCGCCGGCAGCGTCGGCGAGAATGAGCTCCTGCAGGCGACGGCCGGGGCGGAACAGGTTTCCACCCATCCCATCGCCGTCAGCATCGTGAGCGCGGCCAAAGAGCGGAACCTCGCGCTCGAACGTCCGGACCGGTTTGAGGAAATCGCCGGCGCCGGCCTGGTGGCTTATTTCGGGAACGACGTGCTGCTGGTCGGCAATCCCCGCCTGATGGACCGCTTCACGGTGGATTTCAGCGCTTACCAGCCGGCGGACTACGGCAGCGAAGTGCTGGTGGCGAAGAACGGGACTTTCCTGGGCAGCCTGCGCATCAACGACACCCTGAAAGAGGACGCCAAGCAGGCCGTGGCCGACATCACGAAGCTGGGCCTGGCGACGGTCATGCTCACCGGCGACGCCCGGAAGGAAGCGAACGCCGTGGCGGCGGAAGCCGGCATTTCGGAAGTGCGGGCCGAGCTCCTGCCGCAGGACAAGCTGAAAGAAATGAACGATCTGCGCAACAAATACGGCGGCGTCATGTTTGTCGGCGACGGCATCAACGACGCTCCGGTCCTGGCCGGCGCCGACGTGGGCGCGGCCATGGGCAGCGGCGCCGACGCGGCCATCGAGGCGGCCGACGTGGTCTTCATGAATTCCGAGATGAGCGCCATCCCGAAGGCCATCGCCATTGCCAAGGCGGTTAACAGCGTGGCCTGGCAGAACGTGGTCTTTGCCCTGGTGGTCAAAGTCATCATTATGGTTGCGGGCCTCTTCGGCTACGCCTCCATGTGGGCGGCGGTCTTCGCCGACACCGGCGTATCGGTGCTCTGCGTGCTGAACGCCTGCCGCGTGCTGTACAGGAAGTTCTGACGATAACGAATCAGCTGCCAAAACAAAAAACCGCAGGTTTGGTATCCCGGCTTCACCGGAGATAACAGACCTGCGGGTTTTTATTTCGTAAGAACCTCTCCGAAAAAACATCGCCGACATTTTCCGTCCGCGCATAGATCCTTCCTCTTTGTGGCTGCCGTTATGACTCCGCTCCTACAGTTGCGCCGCAATGGCAATCCTGTCATCCGGGGAAATATCCAGCGCCTCCATGGCTTCATTGGCCGACCAGCCTTTCTTCTTCATCAGGGAGCGTATGCTTTTGAGCGTGCTCTCCATACGCCCCTGCTCCACGCCTTGCTCCATGCCTTGCTGTATGCCTTGCTGCATGCCTTGCTCCATGCCTTGCTGTATGCCTTGCTCCAAACCTTCATTCCTGATCGTTTTTGCCTCATATTCCAAAATCTTACCGACCATGACAGATTTCACACCTTCCCGTACCTTTGCTGCATTTCCGGCGCAATATGCTCCTACAGTTGCGCCGCAATGGCAATCCTGTCATCCGGGGAAATATCCAGCGCCTCCATGGCTTCATTGGCCGACCAGCCTTTCTTCTTCATCAGGGAGCGTATGCTTTTGAGCGTGCTCTCCATACGCCCTTGCTGCACGCCTTGCTGTATGCCTTGCTCCATGCCTTGCTGTATGCCTTGCTCCAAACCTTCATTCCTGATCGTTTTTGCCTCATATTCCAAAATCTTACCGCCCATGACAGATTTCACTCCTTCCCGTACCTTTGCGTACTTTTCCGCAATATGTTCCAATACCCGGTTCGCCATGTCCAGGATGGCGTGCCGCGTAAATTCCTCGATTTCTCCTGCTTCCTGCAATTTTTCCAGCTTCTCCTGTATGACCGCGTATTCCCTTCGCAGAGCTTCCCTTTTCTCATTGTCCCGCTCGTATTCCGCGAAGCGGCTTTCATGGGAAAAGATGTAGAACGGGATCAGGAAATACAGCTTTTTCCCGAATAGCTCCGCAACACCGTATTGCTGCACTTTCATTACGGGGATGTCGTAGGAGATTTCCCCGCCCGGCGTTATTATGTGAACGGTCATCGTGTCCGGCGTTTTGTTGTTGTGCCGGAGGAAAAGCACCGCCGAGTGCGGGAATGTGACAGCGAGAACGCTTCCCGCTATCTCCCCGTCATCGAGCGCAATCTGCGCGTCGTATTCAAACAGGCGGATCAGCATGCTGCTGTCCGGCGTGGATTGGCATTCGCAATGGTATTTTTTCTCTGTCCTGCCAATGACGCGGAAGCTGGAATCCGTAATCCGGCTTTCTTCTTCGCCATCCTGCCGGTTCAGGAAGTGCTCGTTCGGGGAAAAGACGATTTTCTCGTCTCCCGTATAGTGCTCCCCGAAAAGCTCGTTGATGACCGGCAGGATAAGCCGGCTGCAATCGTTGAGCAACGTACGGAATACGTCATCGTAAGGCGTGCTGCTGATCTTCAAGGGCTGTCCCTCCCGTCCCTATTATACCACATTTCAGAGAACAGGAGGGCAAAACTCAATCCGGGGCTATGATTTTTTCCGCTCCCCGCTTCCTCCTTCCTTTCCCCTTTTTTAAGGGCATCGGGCTTGACGCGGCGCACAGGGATTATGGCCGGACTGCGGAAAAAACCTTGACAAGCGGGGCCAAAGCATATACATTAACTATGAAAGAAAATTCAACAGAAAGAAGGGTTTCTTCATGGCTAACCTGGCTCTTTGGAAAGCACTGCAAGAATTGAAAAAGGACTTTGACTGGGTGGACCTCACCCATCCGCTGACCAATGACAGCCCCGTCTGGTCCGGTATCCCGGCCGGCTCGGTGGAACTGTGCAAAACGGTATTCGACTGGGGCAACCCAATGCTGGAATGCCTGATCCATACCTTCAAGTTCCCCGGCCAGTTCGGCACCCATATCGATTTCCCCGGCCACTTCATCAAGGGCGCGCCCCTTTCCGAAAAGTTCGGCGTTGAGAACATGGTCTTCCCGCTGGTGGTCATCGACGTTACGGCGAAAGTGGCGCAGGACGTTCACTACGCGGTAACGCCCGAGGACATCAAGGCCTGGGAAGCCGACTACGGCCCCATCCCCGACGGGGCTTTCGTGGCCCTCCGCACCGACTGGGCGAAAAACTGGCCCGATATGGACAAGCTTTCCGGAACCGCCGCCGACGGCAGCGAGAACTTCCCCGGCTGGTCGCTGCCGGCGCTGCAGTACATCTACGAGACGCGGGCCGCCGCCGCCAACGGTCATGAAACCCTCGACACCGACGCCTCCGCCGAAGCGGCGAAAGCCGGCGACCTCGCCTGCGAGCGCTACGTCCTCGAAAAAGGCAAGCTCCAGATCGAGGTGCTGGCGAACCTCGACAAAGTCGCCCCGGCCGGCGCCCTGCTCTTCGCCGCCTGGCCCCACATCGACGGCGCCACCGGCCTCCCGCTCCGCGCCATCGCCATCACCCCGCGGGTGTAATACGGACAACGGATCAAAGAATTTAACGTAGTCCGCGTGCTGCGCACGCTGTATTTTCACCTGCGGTGCAAATGCCGTCTCATGCAGTCACTGTAAGAAATCAAAGAAATCAAAGATTTCCAACCGTGACTGGTATAAAAGCGCTACCAGACGCACCCACGCAAAAAAGGGGCTGTCACGGGAAGATGATTTCCCCTTGTGACAGCCCCCTTTTGTAATCAGGAAGTATATCCTGTCAAATCAGGGGACCTTGTCTGGCAGGTGATTTCCGGGGGTGTATTTTTGCCCGGTTATTTGCGACAGCCCCGTCAATTTTCAGGGAACTGAATTGTATTATTAAGATGAGAACGGAAAAAGAGGAAAAGGAGAGAGCAGTCATGACGGCGGAATGGCAGGAAAGGAACATGAACGCTGTGCTGAAAACGACTGTGATTCTTGTGGTTTCTCTCTGACTGCTGACGGTCGCCCCGTTTTCGGAAGTGGCCTGGCGGCCCGACGAAGACCCGGAGATGGCGGAGCCCCGCAATTCCCGTATGGAGGAAACGAATATTCGCAGGAATCAGGAAATAGCAGTTCTCGTATTTCCTGATGATAAATTCCTTTTCGGTGGTCTGGATTTCCTTGGGAATACGGACAGCCTGACTGTTTCCGCTTTGGAAAACTATTGCTTTCAGCATGTGGGGCTGCCTCCAATCCCTTGTATATCTTAAAATATATACAAAGGAGGGCACTTTTGCCAACGCCCGGCACGAGGCTGCCCGCCGAATACTCAATAAAAGAAAGGAAGGTATTGTCTGAATGGCAAAGATCAACATGAACGAACTGACGAAGGAACAAATCGAGAAGGCGCTGGCCTGCAAAACCGCCGACGAGCTGATGGCGGCGGCGAAGGTCGAGGGCTTCGAGATCACGAGGGAGGAGGCTGAGGCGTATATGGCGGAGCTGGCCGACTTCGAGCTGGACAGCGAGACGCTGAAAAAAGCAGCGGGAGGCGGCTGTTACTGCGATTGTCCGGAGTTCATCGTTCCCTGACGGTTTTGGGGCATAAAAAACCGATCTGACATGATCAAGAAAGAAGGAAACTCCGTGGCAAGGATTGAGAAAAACAAGCTTACGAAGGAAATGATTGAAAAAGCGCTGGCCTGCAAGGACGCCGACGAGCTGATGAAGCTGGCGGAATCCGAGGGCTGCGAGATGACGGCGGATGAGGCCGAGCGTATGTCGCGGAGCTGGCCGACTTCGAGCTGGACGACGCGACGTTGAAACAGGTGGCGGGCGGCGGATGCGGACACTGCTACGGCGCGTGCGACCCGGATTGCGTGGAGAACTGGATGCCGCTTTGAGGAGGTTTTCAACATGGCAAAGATCAAACGAGACGAGATCACGAAGGAACAAATCGAGAAGGCGATGAAGTGCAAGACGGCCGACGAGTTGTTGGCGACGGCGAAAGCGGAGGGCTTTGACCTGACGAAAGAAGAGGCCGAGGCGTATATCGCGGAGTTTGCCGACGTGGAGCTGGACGACGAGGCGCTGAAAGAAGTGGCGGGCGGCGAGACATGCTGGACGCTGAAATGCCATAAGCATAAAAAACCCTGCCCTAACTTCTGCTCCATAGCCGAAGCTTGACGACGCCACCGGCCCTCCCGGTCCGGGCCGTCGCCATCACCCCGCGGGTGTGAACCGCCGCCAGGCTGAAGCCATACGAACGGCGGGCGATTTCCGCGCTCCTGTGCCCTGTGATGGATGGCTGTCAAAAAATCCGTATCAGACATTGAAATACTCCCCTTATGCCGACAGTGAAAAACAAAACTGTTGCCATGAGGGGAGTTTTTTACAGTATGGCTTTTGGCCGGGGCGAATCACCGGCTTTCGGGGCGGAGATGATTGTCCGCCCCGCGCCTTCCTTTTTCCTTTTTCCGTCAGGTATGATATACTACAGTTGTTTTTCTATGCCATTGTTTTTCCCATCTTCTCTCACAGAAACGAGGTCATTCACCATGAGTCTGGACGGCTTTTCCCTGCGCCGCCTGGTCCGGGAGCTGGACGCCGCCCTCGCGGGCAGCCGCGTGGACCGGATTTCGCAGCCCAATAAGCAGACGATTCAGATTGCCCTTCGCCAGCCGGGGGAGAATCATCTCCTGACCATCTCCATTCACCCGCGTTTCCCTGTCCTTTACCGGCCGCCGGCGCCGCTGGAGAACCCGCCGGAGCCGCCTTCCTTCTGTATGCTGCTCCGCAAGCAGCTGGAGGCGGGGCGCGTCGCCGCCATCCGGCAGCAGGGGCTGGACCGGGTCGTCGTTATCGACATTGACTGCCTGGCGGCCGGGGGCCGCATCGTCACCAGGTCCCTGGTGGCCGAGCTCATGGGGAAGTACAGCAACCTCATCCTGGTCCAGGACGGCGTCATCATCGACGCCCTGCGCCGGGTGGGGGCGAATTCCAGCCGGGTGCGGCTGGTGCTGCCCAATAGCCCCTACGAGCCGCCGCCGGACCGGGGCCAGCGGAACGTGCTGGAAACATCGCCGGATGAGATTGCCGCCGCTCTGAAAGGGCAGGACGGGAAGTCGCTGGCGTCAGCCCTCAGCGGCGTCTGTCAGGGTTTCGGTCCGGTGACGGCGCGGGAGGTCGCTTTCGGCGCCGGACTGGCGGCCGATATGCCGGTGACGGCCCTCGATGAAGCCGATCTCGCCTCGCTGGTGACCTCGCTGCGGGAGACCGTCGCCGCGCTGGAAGACCCGGCGTCCCGCCCCTGCCTCCTGCGGGACGACAGCGGCAAGCTGTTGGCCATGGCCGCTTTCCCGCTGCACTATCTGACCGGGGGCGAGACCGAGGACTTCCCGGATATGGATCATCTGGCGGCCCGGGCGGAAAAACTGCTGGCGTCCTTCGTGCCGCCGGACAAGGAACGGTTCCGCAAGCTCCTGAAAAACGAGCTGAACCGGGCCCGGGGCAAAGCGGAAAAGCTGCGGGCGGAGCAGCAGATGGCGGAAACCGCCGAAAGCGTCCGCGTTCTGGCTGACACGCTGATGACCTACCAGTACCAGCTCAAAGACCACGCCGACGAGACCGTCACCCTGCCCAACCTCTATGAGCCGGAGGGAGAACCGCTGACAATTCCCCTCGACCGGCGCCTGACTCTCCAGCAGAACGTCCAAAGCTACTACCGCAAGTACAACAAACTGAAGCGGGCCCAATCGCTGCTGGCGGAGCAAATCACCGCCTGCGAGACGGAAATCCGCTACCTCGGCAGCATCGAAGCCTCGCTGGAAGTCTCCGCCAGTCTGGCGGAGCTGGCGGAAATCCGCGAGGAGCTCATCGCCGGCGGCTGGCTCCGGGAGAAAGCGAAGAAGAACCGCGGCGAGAAGCCCTCGCGCCCCTTCCATTTCCGGACGCCGGAGGGGGCCGAGATCTGGGTGGGCAAGAACAACGCTCAGAACGACCGTCTGACCTTCCATACGGCGCAAAAGGACGACATCTGGCTCCACACCAAGGATATCCCCGGCTCCCACGTGATCCTGCGGGCACCGGACGGCGCCCCCACCGACGATATGCTGCGGCTGGCCGCCGAACTCGCCGCCTGGTTCAGTCAGGCCCGGGGTTCCTCCAAGGTGCCGGTGGACTACACCCCCTGCCGCTTCGTCAGGAAACCCTCGGGGGCCAAACCCGGCTTCGTCATCTTCACCAACCAGAAAACCCTTTACGTGACGCCCGAAGAAGCCGCCCTCGCGCCGCTGCTCCGGCAGGCGGAACCCGGACAGGACAAAACGGGGCTGCCGCGCCCGTGACGCGACAACCCCTTTTTTCCTTCGCAACGCCGGAATCGCTGCGGACAGCGCCCGTATCCACGCCGCTGCGGGCGGCCCGGAGCACCCCATAACAAAAGCCGCCCGGTCCTCATGGGAGCGAGCGGCTCTTTCATGTGTTTTCAGGGAAACGCGCCTCCGGCCCGACGTCTGCCGGTCAGCGGATGATGCTGGTTCCGTTCTCTCTGTCGAAATTCGCCCAGAACTGCGAACGGGAAATAACGGCGCCTTTTTTATCGGTATAGGTGTTCTTTTTCTTGAGGCCGCCTTTGTCCTTGAACCCGGTGTACCCGATATTGTGGAATACGTCCCGGACCGCCGAACAATCGACGGAGGACTCCAGAAGGCCGCGCTTGTAAAGCTCAAGGGCATCTTGCGTCGTTTCCAGAATAGTTCCGCCGGATACCTGCTCCAGATCCTCTACGGAAATCTTCTTGTCATCCAGGTTGCTCTTCTCAGCCATTTGAACCATCCTTTCCTTTTCTGCTCCGCCGAGGAGCCGTTGTTTTGTTTTCTGCCCACAGCCTGCGGCAGAGACGAACGCGGTACAGGATTCCTGCCATAACGTTTTCCATCTTAAAACGGCAATAACCTGTGTATGATTTCATTATACAACCGCCGGCAACCGTTGTCAACCGCCGGTTTCCCGCGTTTTTTGGACGTTTTTACGGCGCTTCCTGGTACTGCCGGAAATTCCTCAGGATCACGATGGGCGTCTTTTCCGAGCCGTTGCCGAAGGGATTGTCGATCAGCGCCCGGGAAACCTTCTCCGAGATCAGGCCCGCCGTATGGGCCACCACGAAGGCCCGCTTGAGGTCATTGGCGTCGAGGATGGCGGCGCCGAAGCAGCCGACCCGCTCCCGGACCTGGTCCACGACCTTCTGCGGCTCCCGGGGGCCGAGGACGATGTGCTTGTCGTAGGGCGGCATGGTGCCGGTCACGTCGTCGATGAGCCGCGCCTGCTCGCCGGCCAGATTGTAGAACATCCCCGCCTTGCCGAGGAAGCGCGCCAGAAAGCCCAGCGCCATCGACACCACGACCCGCGGCGTCCCCACCTCGTTCAGCAGCACCTGCATCCCGTGGGGCGAGGCCAGGCTCCCCTCGTCCTTGAAGAAGCGGCAGAGCACCTGGGCCGCCAGCGAGTAGTCGAGTTCCTCCGGCCGCACGATGTTGCCCTGGGTGACGGCCACCACGCTCTCGGCCACCGTCACGATGTCGTCGGGGCCGGCCTTGCCCTTCGTGTAATGCACCATGGCGTCCACGATGTCGTCGTTATGGGTCAGGATTCGCGTCGGCACCGGCACTATCTCCATCGCCGGCCCGTTTTTCCCGTCAGTCATAGCGCCGCGTCACCCCCGCCAGCTTCGTCAGTTCGTCCGCCGTCAGCTCCGTCCGCACCTTGCGGAGGCGCCAGGGCCGGCGGCTGAGCTCGGTGAAAATGATGTCCAGCGGCAGGTCCACCATGCGGCTCAGCGCCTCCTCGATGGTCAATCCGCGCCGCGCCGTCAGCGTCACCACCAGCCGAATCTCCAGCGTCTTGCCGGGCGGCACCAGCGACGCCTCGAAGTAATCGTCCTCCCGCGGCGTATCCGCCAGCTCCGCCTTGGCCCGGGCCTCGATGCCGTCGTACTGCTCGAATGGCAGCTGCGGCCGCACCAGGCAATCGACGATGGTTCCGTGCTGCCGCCCCGTGTTCTCGAAGGGGACGACGCAGGACAGCGTCAGCGATTTCTCCGTCCGCGCGTCCACCGCGAAGGGCGTGCGGTCCGCCAGCCGGACGACGAGCCGGCTGTTTCCCTGCACCGTGACGAGCAGGAAAAAGAGCAGGGCCCCCGCCGCGATGAGCAGCAGAATCCCGCCTAATATCGTAATCAACCTTCCCGGCCTCCCTGTTTCAGTCTTCCAGCCCCCGCGCCAGCTTCTCGTAATACTTCGCCGGCAGCCGCGTGATGCGGCCCGTCTCCTGGCTCGTAAACACGTTCTGCGAATGGCCTGTCACCAGCACCGCCTCGTCCGAAGCCCGCAGGATGCGGTAGTCGAAGGCCATCTTCGCCTTCGTCAGCGCTGCCGGCGTCGTCTCGATGATCAGGACGTCGTCGAAGCGCCCCGGGTTCACGAACTTCGCCGTGACCTCGGTGATCGGGAACAGATAGCCGTCCTCCATGAGATCGTCCAGTGTGATGCCGCAGAGCCGCAGGAATTCCACCCGCCCGATCTCGAACCAGCGGATGTAGTTGGCGTGGTGGATGACGCGCATGGCGTCGGTATCGTAGAAATTCACCCGGTGCTCCACCCGTGAAACCAAGCTCTCCGCCTCCTCTCAAACGCTTGTAGTGTATGTTGAAAAAACGCGGTGAAAGTCATCGTACGCGCTGCGAGTAAGTACCCGGGGCAGGGAGCGTCGATTCTCCCTGCCCCGCGAAAAACTCTTACAGCGTTTCCAGCAGCGCCCTGGCCCGCGCCAGATAGTCCCCGGGCCGGCATTCCTCTTTCTCGCCGGTCCGGCGCACCCGGAGCTCGATGACGCCGCTCTCCACCGCCTTCGGGCCGATGGTGACCCGCAACGGGTAGCCGATGAGGTCGGCGTCCTTGAACTTCACGCCGGCCCGCTCCTTGCGGTCGTCGAG
>JAEEGN010000041.1 GCA_016280345.1 Selenomonadaceae bacterium
AGGGACTCGAACCCTCGACAACCACCTTGGCAAGGTGGCACTCTACCAACTGAGTTAAGCTCGCACTTGGTGTCGTGAAAACGGCAGATAGTATATCAGACCCTTGCCGCCCGCGCAAGGGGGAAAATTAAAAAAATCGCAGTTCAAGAAACAGGGGGAGAAACGTGAAACACGTCTAACGCCCCATTTCTCACGCCAATCCCCCTACCCCCATCTTCTTCAAGGAACAAAAGCCTCTGCCGCCCGCGCTCGCAGACACGCCCAAAATCAAGTGGTCAACAACGGGGATTCCGATAAGGCGCCCCGCCTCGACGAGCCGCTCCGTCATGAGGATATCGTCCTTGCCTGGAGTCGGATCGCCCGATGGATGATTATGGGCGACGATGATTGACTGCGCGCCCCAGCGTACTGCCGCCTTAAACACCTCACGTGGATGCGCCGGGGCCTGATCGACAAGTCCATACGTCACACGCAACGGCACCGTACAGAGCGGATGATTCTTGGTGTCGAGCGGCAGGACAAAGAAACCTTCCTGTTCCTCACCCGTCAGCGCCGCTTTACAGAAGATGCGGTAGGCATCCTCCGGTTTAGCGATCTTAATCTTGCGGATGTCCTCGCCGTCAATCTCGTAGCCACGCCGTACAAGCTCGAACGCCGCCGCGAGTTCCAGCATCTTGAGCTGTCCGACGCCTTTTATCTTCCGCTCGGGATGACGTTTGTTGTAATCGCGGATGTTACGCTCCAGCGTCCGCCAGTCGCTTTTGACGAGTTCCGCTACGGATCCGAACGCATCGAGAAGCCTCCGCGCAGTCTCCAGTACGTTGCAGCCCGCCGACCCCGTCCGCAGCAGAATCGCCAAGAGCGCCTCCGCCTTCAATTCAGAAGGCGAGACGGCGTCGCGCAGCTGTTCGCGCGGCTTGACCTTGTCGGAAAGTTTCTTGAAGTCGCTTGCCATTCACAACCCCCTTCTATGCGCTCTTCCGTCCGTAATAGGGCGAAGGCAACGCCGGATAGACCTCGTACACATGCCGATAAACGGCCTCCGTCCGCTCATCGATCTCCGCTTCGGAATACACTCCCGGGAGTCCCGTCGCATCGGCAAAGAGGAAGTCGAATATCTGCCGCCGAACGCCGTCACGCGTACTCTCCTTCTCGCGCCAGTGGTCAATCTTCAGTTTCTCCGCCTTCAACGCCGCGAGCAGCTCCTTTGCGACAGACTTCACCTTCTCCGTCTCGGCCTTTGAAAGTTTCGGTTTCCGCAACAGGTCGTAGATGGCCAGCGTCTCTTCGTCCAACCCTTCCCGCACGGCGCGCTCCTCTTCGGCGGACATCTCCTCGATGAACTTCAAAAGCGCCTCGAACGTCTGTTCGATCGTCAGGCGATCCTTCTCGCTGTTGTAGGCGGCGACGATCTCCTCGTATCGCCGCTGGAAGTCCGTGCGCAGGGGATTGCGGGCGAGGAGCGCGGCAAGTTTCGCCTCGACTGTCGCCTTGACAGACTGCACGGCGGTACGCTTTGAATGCGAGACCGCAAATTCCTGCCTCAACCGTTCAAAGTCGATCCGACTGATATCGTATGGCGTGCGTTCGTCACCGACGGCTTCCTGTGGTACAATCGCCTCATCGACGATCTTCTGCAGTTCGCGCATGATGTCCGAGATGTCGGCATCCGCCTTCCCCTGCTGAAGGCTCATGTAGACGACGCGAATCGCCGCATATTCACCACGATAGCGGTTCACGCCCGCGAACGTGATGCACGCCTTGAACTTCGCAAAGCACGCGCGGCACAGTACCTCGAAGCGCTTGCGCGTCTCGTCGTTCTCGTTCGCAGCCTCCTTCGCCACGTTGATGGCCGCATTCTTGGCAAAGCCATCCGCTTCCATGATCGCCGCAAGCGAAGCACCGTGCGCCTCCAGCCATTCCCGCACCAGACGGATCGCCTCGTCGAGTTCCGCCAACAAGTCCTCCTCCGGCTTCACGGGATCAGTCTCGTCGCCTTCCGTGCCCGACCCGCCCGTTCCTCCGGCAAAGGTCGCCAAGGCCTGGCGCAAATTCTTGAGAATGCCGCAGTAATCGACGATCAGTCCGTTGTTCTTGCCCTCATTCACGCGGTTCGCGCGGGCGATGGCCTGCATGAGCGTATGCGCCTTGAGCGGCTTGTCGAGGTAGAGCGTCCCCAAAGACGGCACGTCAAACCCCGTCAGCCACATGGCGCAGACAATCGCGATGCGGAACGGATGCTCCTCCGCCTTGAACGCCTCGTCAACGTCCATGCGCTCCCGCCCCACATACTCCAGTTTGGACTTGAACGCCTCAGGCAGACACATCCCCTCCTTCATCACCTTACGGTGCGGCAGGATGTCCAACCCCCATTTGGCGAACTTCTCGTCCTCATTCTGCTCTTCGCTTACGATCACGGCCTTGACCGTCTCCTTCATCCACGCCACCTGCCGCCGCAGGAACTGCTCTTCCTGCTCGTCCTCCGTCGCGTACAGCCGCGCCTCCAGCGCCTTCGTCTCCTCGTCCCAGTACTTCGAGATGAGGTCGTACATCTTCACGCATGTGATCTTGTCGATGCAGACGAACATCGCCTTGCCGTTCTCCCACGACGCGGAATAATGGCGCACGAAGTCGCGGGCAATCTGGTCGAGACGCTTTTCCGCCGTGATGACGTGGTAGTCGCGCTTCAGTTCGGATTCCAGCCTCTCGGCGACATCGACGTTCTCCGCCTCGTACGCCGCCAGCTTCTCGGCGATCTTCTCGTTGATGTCCTTCGTCGCGACGTTCAACTTCTCACCCCGCGCGTCGTAGTAAAGCGGCACCGTCGCGCCATCGTCCACCGCACGTTGGAAATCGTATCTCGACACGTAGTCCCCGAACACCTGCTTCGTCAGCTCGTCGCCCTTGAAGAGCGGTGTTCCCGTGAACCCGATGTAACCCGCGTTCGGCAAGGCGTTGCGCATGTTAAGCGCCAAAAGTCCGTATTGCGTCCGGTGCGCCTCGTCGGAAATCACGATCACGTCGTCGCGCGTGGTGTACGCCTCGCCGGGGCGCACCTCCTCGTTGAACTTCTGGATGAGCGAGAAGACATGGCTCTTGTGCTGTCCAAGAAGCGACTTCAGATGCGCCCCGCTCGCGGCCCGGCACTCGTCCTTGTCGTTATCGACAATGCCGCACCCGGCGAACGTCTTGTAGATCTGCGTGTCGAGTTCGTCGCGGTCGGTCAGAACCAGGAACGTGAAGTTGCCGCCGACCTTGCGGTGAACCTTTCGCGTGAAATAGACCATCGAATAACTCTTGCCAGATCCCTGCGTGTGCCAGAACACGCCCAGCTTGCCGCCCGTGGCCGTGCGGTTTTTCACCGCCTCCACCGCGCGGTTCACGCCGAGGAACTGGTGGTTGCGGGCGAGAATCTTCGCAACTCCTCCCGCCGATTCGTCATAGACGATGAAATTCTCGAAGAGGTCGAGCAGATTCGCCTTGGAACACGTCCCCTTCAGCAGCGTCTCCATGTCCACCGCACCCGGATCATCTTCGGAAAGACGCTTCCAGGCGTGGAAGAACTTGAACTTGGCGGAGTGGGTGCCAATCTTCGCGTCGATGCCGTTTGCAAGAATCACGAACGCGTTGAAGTGGAAGATCTGCGGCACGACCTTGCGGTAGTCGCAGAAGTTGTCGCGGTAGGCAACGGAGATGTCCTTCGTGACGTTCTTCAACTCCATGAAGACGAGCGGCACGCCGTTCACGAACCCGACCACATCCGCGCGGCGACGACGACCGAGCGAACCGCGCAGCCACAACTCGCGCACGCAAAGGAAGTGGTTGTTCGTTGGCGTGTCGAAGTCGAAGACGCGCAAGTGGACTTTCTTCTTCGAACCATCCGCAGCCGTGTATCGGACGGGAATGCCATCGAGCAAGAGCTTGTATTTCTCGCGGTTGAGGGAGTCGAGGCTCGCGGCGACATCTGTCGCGGCAAGAATGCGGATACCCTCCTCGTATGCTTCAGCGGGAAGCCCCGGATTGAGGTCTTCAAGTGCGGGACGCAAATAACGCACCAACAGCACCTCGCCCTCGTCAACACGCCCCAGCGTCCCCGCCGCACCGAAGACCTCCTGCATGGCGTAGACGCACGCGTCCCAGCCGAGCGTTCCGACCAGATACTCCGCCGTCGTCTTCTGCACCAGATTGTCTTCGGTGTACGGGTTCATGTGGCGGACTCCGTTCCGTGGCCTGCAAGAAGTTTTGCAACTTGCCGGCCTTTCTTCGTAATGCGATACTTTTGAAGACGGCTATTCGGCTTCTCTGGTATAGTCAGTTCTATCAACTTGTCGTCAAGCAAGGTAGTAATGCGCCGAACAAGGTTGCCAAATACACGTGGCTTGCCCAACTCCTTCGCGATCTCCAATCGACCTTTGGGATGCTCCATAACAGAGAGCAAAATCATGTCACGCAACGAACGCACGACTCTACCCCCCGACTCTACCCCCTTGAACACAGGGGGGTAGAGTCGGCTCGACCTCACGGAACCCCTTGATTTTACAGGGGTTTCTGCATTCGCCCCCCTCCCCCTTACGACCTCGACTTCACCCACTTTTTCCCCAACTTCACCCACCTGGGTGAAGTCGGCAGCTTCGCCTACCTCCTGACGCCAAAGCACAAGCCGGAAATCGACAGCTGACGGGTGGTATTCTGGTGTCTGAAGCCCCCATTCCTTGCATTTCCGCACGATGTCCTCGGTTCCGTAGCCGGACTTCTCAACATAGCCCGCCCACTGCATGGCCGTCGCCAGTATCCCATTATGTGGTTTCGAGTCATGGGTGCTCAAAAGATTCGCCGCCGTCCACCCACGCGGAAGCGTTCCGGGGTTGAGGACTTCCAGCCGGTCGCGGAAAAGCATGACCTGTACGCTCCCCTCGTCCGTATAGTCGCGGTGGCAGACAGCATTGACAATCGCCTCGCGCACGGCCTCGACGGGCAACTCGCTCCGTGCCGGGGCCTGCGCCGACTCTGCCGCATCACGCGGTCCGACCCAATGATCCACGCGGCTCATCACGAAGTCAAGCGCTTGGTCTATCTGCTCGAACACCGTGCCGCGATAGATATGGTAGGACGGGAAAGGCTTCTCGAACGCCGTCCCCCAAAGTTGGACGCACTTGGTCTCCCATGATGGACGAAGCCTCGCAGGGTCTTTTGCGAACAAGAGAGCTGCCGCATTTGCAATCTTTCCCGTAGCCGCATCCCAAGCGCCAAGCCTGGACAATATCTCCTCCGTTGATATGCCCGCAGGGAACGTCACCTTGCCCGCCGCCCGTACCATCCGCACGAAATCGGCGATGCGATTCGCGTCAAGGTCTTCAAGCTTGATTCCAAGCGAAAACGATTCATCGAAAGGCCGAACATTCACGACATCTCTGTCTTGGAGAAAGCGGAACAATGCTTCGTAAACAGCCTTCTTCAATGTCGCGAATGATGAAAACGACTTGCGCGTCACGCCCTTCTCCACCTTGGCGACAAGCGCACGTTCCTTAGGAACGCGGGCGGATGACGCCCGTTTGACAAATGCAAGGCGGTACTTGCCGAGTTCCGTCGCCAAGTCATACTCGCGTTCAGTCGGCGACACGCCATCCGCATCCTCAAATCCATATTCATTGCCGAGCAACCCGAGGTAAATGTCGCTGTCACGCACCTCACCGAGATAGACACCCTGCGCCGACCGATCCTGTGCCGCCGTCTGCTCAAACAGAAACACGTCGAAGAACATGCCCAGCAGCATATCTTTGCGGATGTAGTCCGCAAGAGCCTTGCGCTCTTTCGCAAACTCGCGCTGTACGCTGGATATGAAAATTCGGTAGGTCATGGGGCAACGCTCCATCTACTGATGTTCTGCATTAGCACTTGGCAAATTACGAAGAATATTAGCAAACATCTCTTCAATTTCCTTCAAACGTGAAGCATGGATTATGATGCCAATATTGTTAGGAACCCCCATTTTCGCTTCCAATTCAAATCTTTGGGCTACATTCCTTTGTTGTCCATTTGTCGCATTATCTGTCGGTTCTGTATCTTCAACAACGGTTGGAACGGGAACGGGAACAACCTTGCCCTTAACAGTATTCGTAATAGTGGCATAGTTTATTCCAAGTAACTTAAGCCGACCGCCCAACATGACCCCCTTCAAACCTTCGCCTTTTCTTCTATCTAAGAATGCTCCTTCCGAAAACAGAAGTACTGGAGATCCACTTGACCCCCAATAAACAGGCATGTCTATTAAGAATTCTCTCCGCCCACCAAAGTTCTTACTCGGATTTGTCGCCAAAATTCCCTTTCTAAAGATTGGCTGATTGTTAACATTATCCCACAACCCGCCAGGATAACCTATCATTATCACCTCATCCGTTTGCGTCACGGATTTCAAGTATTCGTCATCTGGAATAAATGAAGAATTTAGCGAGAAAAAGAATGGCCGTTTCCCTTGTCTCTGCATATGGTTCAAGGCAGGAACAATTGGAAGAACGCTCAAATCAACCGAGGCATCAGGATGTCCGATCCATGGGAAGGACCTATTGTCTATTCTAAGAGTATATGTTTCCGAACTTGGAAAAGAATTAGTGTCCGCTAGAGTAAATACAATAATCGTCTCAACTACATTTTTGACTACATGACGATTAGATACAATTACAGGAAGGTGCAATGTGGGATCTGTTATATGAGGGATATCATAAAAGAATCCTGTTCCACATGAAATACCATTAGCTCTAACACATGTCAACCGGACAGTTACATACGACAATAATTCTGCCATGTGTAATTTGGGGCGAACCGTTCTTGGCGCAACAGCTTGCGCAACTTGCTGCGTATGAGTATTCTCACTCATTTTGTTATCCTTTATTGAAACCGGAACAACATTTGTCTTACCATTTGACACTTCAGTAGTATAACCAACAATGTTACCTCCATAACACGAAAAGACAAGACCAAAAGCGAACAAAGTTTTCATGATTAATCTCATGATACAACTCCTCCTTTCATCAGCCTCGGCAACAGCATGTCGCGGGCGGCGGCAAGATTGCGAATTGAAAAACAAAGCGTTTTCAACTGTTCAAGAATCGGGTTCAGCACGTTATTGAACTCGGCAAGCGTATCATCATCTGGCATTGCCACCGAATAGTTCAACAGTTGTTTCCAGTCGGCACGTGGCATTTTCGACCCCTCTTTCATGCCCTGCGATGCAGCCGCAACAAAGGCATCGCTCGAAACAGTCATCAGCACGTATGCATACAATTCAGTGCGTAGCGGTTTTATCACAATCGCATCGGATGAAGCGACACCATCAACAAAGGTAATACCGACCTTGTGGAAGTATGGCCGAATCTTACCAAAGAGAATATCGCCAGCCTCAAATGCAAGTTTGGTGCTTGTAACCTTCTGTGCTAATTCCCATTCACATAACGAAATCGACCGGCGCGGCATGTGTTCAAGTCCAATGTAAGGCGTATCAGGCGCAATAGCATCGGGTCTGACACCACGCCTTACTTCGCGGCAAATCTCGCCCAACGTTGCCGCCCTGCCCTGCTCCGCCCCGCCGAACCACTTGCGGTAGGCCAGTCGCGCAGTCTCTTCGAGGATGGCGATGCGGCGGCGGTTGTTCTCGATCAAATCGTCATACGCGGAAAGGACATCGGCAATCCGCCGCTGGACGGGAAGCGGAGGAAGTGGGATTTCGAGATTACGTAACGCCGAGAGTGTAATCGTCTTTTGTGCCGCTCCTATTGCGACGTTATCAGCCGCGTTGTAGAAAGCCGGATTCAGCAACGAATAGTACAAGTATCGAGAAACAACTTCTTTACCTGGTTTCAGAATAGCAATGTGCCGTTGAAAAGCAATGTCGAGATCTTTATCGGCATAGACTGGGATCCCATAGGAACCGACAACAGAATACAAAACATCACCTTTTCTGATTCGCCGCTTTTCATCAATGGCATCAAAATATGCCTTAGGTACAAAGCGTGTGTTTGCAAGGTCAAACCTGTTATTCTTGATGTCAGATATTGTTACAAAAGGCACACCCGATTCGCATTTCGGTGGCGGTAAATGATCCCCGTCCGACACAGAAGCGCAAACATTCCCTAACTTCACCTTCGGCCATGGGATATGAGACGTTAACTTTGGATACGACGCAAGATGTGCGTCTATCAACTTGCGTCTCTTGTTCGCTTTTTGCATGTCTGCCAAATTACGACTCATTAAAGTTACTTCTCAGAAGTACTATGTTACCCGATTGCGAACGGATACAATTGCCACGAAGGAGTGTAATCAGGATGTTGTTGTGGATTTATTTCCCTCAAGGCCTCACAAGCAAAATCGTGCGCTTGCTTAGTGGTATACATAGCATAACCAGACCTTAGCCGTTGTCCGTCCCTCCAACTCTTGGCACCTTGCATAAGTAGAGTTGTATAATATCCACCAGCATTAGGATCTTCTTCCCATTCTCCAGCGGATTCATTTCTGCTGCATGAGTACATGCGTACCGTAGCATGAGTAGTCTGATCTTCTATCTTTTGCGAAAAAAGGCTACGAATGGTCTCTCGCACTAAACTTTGGTTTCTTGCAGAATTTATTGCAATATACTCTCCAGAATCCATAGTAGCGCTAAAGGAATCGCCTCGTCCCGCAGCAAAAGATTCATTGGCGATTTTAATATGCCCCTGCGCATTTTCCACACCTCGGCAACAATCAAATATAGCAGTACAATTACGCTGTGGACAGATTGAATCTATTGCCACCCCCTGCTCTGAATCATTCAAACAAATCTTTGTTACATACTCATTAGAATAGGGTTTGCGTTCCTCAAAGCCATGCCCTGAAAATGTGAGAAAGATATACTTATCTTTATGGATGTCTAAGAAAGCTCTAACTAAACCACTTGATGGCTTAGGCAGTCTTCTAATTTCATTTTCTTCCCATGCGCCACCAAGATCGCTTTTTAAGAATGCATACCAATTATCAGCATCAAGTTTTGCCCCTGGCAAAAGCCCCTGCCCGGCAACGTTATGCGACTCAATGATGATTGCCACCCGCTTAATCATGGCTTTCTCCTTTCGAATTCATTGGCTTAATGACATATGTGGAAATCATTGCTGGTATGAATGCATCAAACAAGCCTGATGCAAAAGCAATAACACGTACTCCAGAACCTAAGGCACAAAAACTTCTCGCAAACTCTGGAGCTAAAGAACTATCACAAAGTAACACCCCAATCTTGCCAAGGATCGCACCGATCAGCAACCTGACAGCCGCCTCTGTCACATGAAGCATCTTACCAGCACTAGAATCCACATTGCGCATACTCGCATGCCTAACAATAGAGACATAAGCGCCCAATATGCCAAACTCAAAAGGCACAGCGAATACATTGTTCCTCAAGAAATAAAAAACCAGACCACAAAAAATCATTCCGATTGTAGCACTCCAGAGCGTCCACAAGCGCGAACGCTCCGGAATTCTTTGTTCTATATAAGTTTTAGCCTGACCCATCAATGCAACCGAATCGTCGTAACTCTCTTCAAGAGCAGAAACAATCGCCGCCCCGAGTATTCGCTTGAAAGACATCCACTCCTGCGACTGCAAATGCTTGCAGGGAGTCGCTTCAATACTATGTACACGAGCTATAAGCGCTGAAGTTTGCGGTTTCAATTTCTGTTTTGAGTGATCATCGTCGCAGATCCAGTCCAGGTCGCCAACAATATCGATAAACACCACATAGTTATATTTTTCTTCTTGTTCTATCTTGTCACTGCCACAAGTCCAACGCTCATAAACGAGTTCTTTTAGTGCTATGGCGTTATCTTTCCAGTGCGCCTTGACTTCTTCTTCAATTCGCTTGTTGTACGCATTAACATCACATTGCGTAGTTCTGCGTAAATGCGCCCATATGCACTTAAAACAGTTCATGCGGTCCCTCCTCAATAGACTGCTTGAGCCTTAACAGCAAACGGGAAGTGATGTAACCTACGTCCGCCTAAATAAACAGGTCTTTGCTGAGGCGGCATCTCTGTCTGTGCAAGACGGACAGCATCATCAATTCGCAAGATGCCGTCCTGACAAGTCTCCACCGCACTCCTTGCAATTTCAATCAAAGTACGCGAAAATGACTTTATATCGGCTGCAGCATGTCCATCTTCAGTAGCAAATACTTTAACAAGCCCTCTTTCACATTTCGACAACTCATTCTCAAACATTATTCGCGTATCATGCGGATGAGACATGTTGATCGCTTCATCACATACCCCAACCTTTTCATTCTCAGGATCCCTGCGACAGCAATCAAATATCTGCATGCACCAAGGGCTACCAGGGTTTAACTCCCTTTCTGACATCGCCACAACATCATCTATCAAAGTCATTGTCATGTTAAAACCAAATCTGTCTTTCGTCAGATAGCCGTGCCCTGAAAAACAGACAAGAGAATAGTCAACAGTGCGTCCAACTTGAAGCATAGAAACAATATTCCCTTTACTGCTGCCTGATAAGTCAAGAATCTCATCTTCTGCCCAACTGCCACCGCAAGACGACATCAGGTATTGTTTCCAAGTAGCGATATCAGGCCCAACACCTGATAGCGAATTGTCTGGCCTTTGGTAATTACCGCCAATTAGAAATGCTCGTCTTTGCATCTGCTTCCTCCAACAGGTTAAATGTCCAACCGCCTCGTATTGAACTGTTCTCGTCTCATGCCCCCATCAGCTCCTTGAAGTTGGCATCAATCTTCTTCGCCAGTTTTGCCGCTTCGGCGTTGAGTTGGCGCAGTTCCTCATGGAGTGCCGCGAACTTCTCGGCGAAGTCTTCGTCTCCATCGTCCGTCTCCACCACGCCGACGTAGCGCCCCGGCGTGAGCGACCAGTCGTTCGCCGCGATATCCTTACGCGAGACGGCCTTGACCAATCCTTCGACATCGCGGTACTTCGCATCCGGGAAGCGCTCCTCCAGCCATGCCGCCGCCTCGTCCTCGCCGCTCTTCCTGTACTCGGCAAGCAACTTCTTGTAGCGCGCCGTCTCGCCACGATAAAGCCAGACGATCGCCAAAAGGTTCTGCTCCTGCTCGGGCGAGAAGTCGTTGATCTTGCGCGTCACTTTGCGATAGACGTTACGCGCGTCGATCATCAGGACACGATCCTTCTGCTCCTCCGTCTTCTTGGCGCGGTTCAGGAACCAGAGGACGCACGGAACCGTCCGCGTGTAGAAGAAGTTCGAGCGGATCGAGACCATCACATCGACAGCCCCCGTCTCGACCAGCTTCTGGCGCACAAGTGCATCGCCGCGTCCGGCCGACTCCGCACCCGCCGCCATCACGAATCCGGCACGGCCCGTGTCGTTCAAGTAGCTGTAGAAGTAACTGATCCACACGTAGTTGCCGTTCGAGACCTTGCCCTTGTCGTTCACGCTCGGCAGACCGAAAGGCAGGCG
>JAEEGN010000042.1 GCA_016280345.1 Selenomonadaceae bacterium
ACCTCTAGTGGGGTGCGCCATGACAGCAAACGACCCATCGGGCAAAAATTCATGTTGTCAATGGCAGTATGTTTGACATTAAGGATAGATTTGAGTATCTTTTTGGTGAGCATACATTTCCTTCTTTGTACGTTGTTTTTGTCGCAGAAAAATCGTACAAGAAAATGTATGCTTTTTCAATGGTTATAGGCTATTCGAAGATTTTGGTCTCCACTCATTCTGATGGAGAGCCTGAAAAAACAACAAATTACCCGCAAAGAATATTCGTGAGCAGAAAAAAGGGGGCTGCCCATGAAGATTTTCTCTTCATGCGACAGCCCCGTCTCGTTTTGGGATTAGGCCCGGAGCTCGGCACCGACGGCTTCGGCGACGGACTCGACGATGTTCCGGAAGGACGCGTCCACTTCTTCGTCCGTCAGGGTTTTGTCGTTCGACTGGAACTGCAGGGCGAAGGCGAGGCTCTTTTTGCCCGCCGCCACCTGCTCGCCGGTATAGACGTCGAACAGCGTGACGTCCTTGAAGTACGGGCCGGCGTTCTTGCGGATGACACGCTCCACGTCGCCCGCCGGCGTCTCGGCCGCCACCAGGATCGCCAGGTCGCGGCTCACACCGGGATAGCGCGGCAGGGCCTGGTAGCTGGCCTTGCCGGAGGCGTACCGCTGCAGCGTGGCGATGTCCATGTCGAAGATGTACATCTTCTTCGTGACGCCGAAGGCCGCCGCCACCGCCGGATGAACCTCGCCCACCAGAGCGATGGTGTCCTGCCCCTTCCGGAAGGCCGCCGTCTTGCCCGGATGCATGGCAAAATGCTTCCCCGGCTCCACCGTGTAGCGGGTGATGCGCAGCGCCGCCAGCAGCTGCTCCACGACGCCCTTGGCGTCGAAGAAGTCAATCTGGCCGTTGTCCTGCCCCCAGCCCGCCGGCGCCCGCCGCCCGGTCATGAGGCCGGCCAGCTTCAGCCTCTCGTCGGGCTGCTCCGTCAGCGGCAAAGATTTCGGCAGGAAGACCGGCGCGATTTCGAAGAGCCGCACGTCGTCGTTCTTGCGGGAGAAATTCCGCATCGTGTTCTCGAAAACGCTCGACAGAAGCGTCGTCCGTACCAGCGGATATTCCTCGGTCAGCGGGTTCATGATGGGGATGGCCTGCCGCAGCGGGCTGTCCTCGGGAATATTCAGGGAGTCGAACATGGCCGGATGGGTAAAGGAGAACGAGACCTCCTCATAGAGCCCCAGCCCGCAGAGAAGGCGCCGCGCCTCATCAACGAAGTCCTGCCGCTCGCTCTGGCGCGCCATCATCACGTTGCCCGCCGGCGTCGTCGAGGGGATTTTGTCAAAGCCGTGGATGCGGGCGACTTCCTCCGACAGGTCCTCCCAGCAGGAAACGTCGTTGCGCCAGGAGGGGGCCGTCACTTCGTAGAGCCCCTCGGGGCCGTGGTCGACGGTGAAGCCCAGGCTTTCCAGGATTTCCACCATGCGGCCGCCCGGAATGTCGGTGCCCAGCCGTTGGTTGATGTTCTCCGCCGTGAAGAACACCCGGACCGGTTTCGCCGGGCAGGGATACACGTCGACGACACCGGGAGCGACACGGCAGGCTCCCATTTCCGAAAGGAGCTGGGCCGCCCGGTCCAGCGCCCGGACGGTGCCGGTGATATCGACGCCGCGCTCGAAACGCCCCGACGCTTCGGAGTGCAGGCCGCAGGCGCGGGCGGTACGGCGGATGGACGGGCCGGCGAAGGACGCCGCCTCCAGCACCACCGTCGTCGTCTTGTCCGTGATTTCCGTCTCCAGACCGCCCATGATGCCGGCCAGGCCCGCCGGCTTCCCGGCGTCGGCGATGACCAGCTCGCCGCCCTCAGCCAGCCGGGAGGAGTCGTCGAGGGTGTGAAGGTTCTCCCCCGCCGCCGCCTGACGGGCCGTCAGCGCGTGCCCCTCGACTTCGTCGTAGTCATAGGCATGCATCGGCTGGCCCAGCTCCAGCATGACGAAGTTCGTCACGTCCACCACGTTGTTGATGGCGCGGATGCCCGCCCCTTCGAGACGCTGCTGCATCCAGGCCGGCGACGGGCCGATCTTCACGTCCGTCAGTACCCGGGCCGAGAACCGGGCGCAGAGCTCCGGCGCGTCGATGCCGATCTTTACCATGTCCGCCGCCGGCGTGCCGTCACTTTCCTTCACCGCGATTTCCGGCCACTTCGGCGTATTCCCCGTCAGCACCGCGATTTCCCGCACGATGCCGAAGACGCTGAAGCAGTCGCCGCGGTTCGCCGTCAGCTCGAACTCCAGCACCACGTCGTCCCGGCCCATGACGTCCTTCGCCGGGACGCCCACCGGCGTATCCTCCGGCAGGATGTAGATGCCCGTCTTCTGCTCCTCCGGCAGATCCGTCAGGTCCAGCTTCAGCTCGTCCGCCGAGCAGAGCATCCCCATGGAGACGACGCCGCGCAGCTTGCCCTTGGAGATCTTCTTGCCGCAGGGGAGATTCGCCCCCACCAGCGCCACCGGCACGATCTGTCCCGCCTTCACGTTGGGGGCGCCGGTCACGATGACGAGCGGCTTCTCCTCGCCCACCGCCACCTCGCAGACCTGCAGATGATCGGAATCCGGGTGCGGTTCCACCTTGTCCAGGCGTCCCGTCACGACCTTCTCCCAGCCGGCGTCCGCCCGGATCACGTTCTCCACCGGGATGCCCGCCATCGTCAGCTTGTCCGCCAGCTTCTCCGGCGTCTCGGTGAAATCAATATAATCTTTCAGCCATTTGATTGAAACCTGCATCTGTTCGTCCCCCCTCTCAGAACTGCCGCAAGAAGCGCAGATCGTTGTCGTAGAAAAGCCGCAGATCGTCGATGCCGTAGGACAGCATGGCGATGCGCTCCACCCCGAGGCCGAAGGCGAAGCCGCTGACCTTCCTGGGGTCGTAGCCGCTCATTTCCAGCACATGGGGATGGACCATGCCGGCCCCCAGGATTTCCAGCCAGCCCGTGCCCTTGCAGACCCGGCAGCCCTTGCCGTGGCACATCACGCAGGAAATGTCCACCTCGGCGCTCGGCTCCGTAAACGGGAAAAAGCTGGGCCGGAACCGCACCCCGATGCCGGCGTGGAAAATCTTCTGCAGGAACAGCTCCAGCGTTCCCTTGAGGTCGGAGAAGCGGATGCCCCGGTCGATGACCAGCCCCTCCACCTGCGTGAACATCGGCGAATGGGTGGCGTCGTAATCGTCCCGGCGATACACCCGCCCCGGCGCGATCATGCGGATGGGCGAGTTCGGCTCATGGGCCTGCATCGTCCGCGCCTGCACCGGCGACGTCTGGGTCCGCATCAGGATTTCCTCGGTGATGTAGAAGGAATCCTGCATATCCCGGGCCGGATGATCCTTCGGCAGGTTCAGCGCCTCGAAATTGAAGTAATCCCGTTCAATCTCCGGCCCCTCCTCCACCGAGAAGCCCATATCCATGAAAATCGTCTTGATCCGATCCAGCGTCAGCGTCAGGGGATGCGGATGCCCCCGCCAGGCGTGGCGCCCGGAGAGCGTCACGTCGATGTGCTCTCTGGCCAG
>JAEEGN010000043.1 GCA_016280345.1 Selenomonadaceae bacterium
CAGCCGGATGGGGGCGGCGACGTTGACAAGGCCCTGGGTGGGATCGCCGGGAATCTTCGGCGCGCGGGTGCGAAGGGGCGCGAGGACGAGGTCGGGACTCACGGCGAGAGGGTTGGCGAAGCGCCGCTGGGTGTAGCGGGCGGCGTAGGCCCGCAGGAGGCCCAGGTCCTTGCAGCGGCGGCGGGCCAGAGCGCGCAGGACGGCGCGCAGCGTACCGGCAATCAGGATCTCGCGGCCATCCGCCAAATAGAGGCGGACGCTGTTGCCGCAATCGGTATATTCGGGGACGAGAGCGAGAATCTCGCTGTCGGCTGGCAGTTGGTTCATGGCGTTTTCCTTCCTTTCGGGTACCGGCGGCCATCCCGGAGTGGGGGCCGGGAGAATCACCAGATAGAATATTTGTTCTGTTTTTAGATTATAGCATACCGACGTTTGGTTGTCAAGAGAAAAACGCGATGCGCTTGCCCCGCACGCTACGCCCGCTCCTCAGGGGGAGACAAAGCAAAACCCCCCAAGCGGGCGATTCGCTTGGGGGGCCGGCGGAGGTTGTGTCCAGTAAGAAATTACCACAGAGGGAAATCAAATACTGTCTGGTGACTATCTTACACTATTTTTTCCTTTCGCGCAAGGGGGGATTTTCCTTTTTTTCATCAAAACCGGAAATAGTTGTGCCGGAGCGGTGACGAACCACAACCGGTTGTGGTTGGGAGGGATCAGTTGCCCGTCGTGCCCCGTTTCGGGTCGAGATGATGGTCGTCCATGAGGCGGCGGACGGTGTTGATGACCTGATAGGCGTTGATGGCCCGGCTGCATTCAAATTTGCGGGCGGGATCCTCGGCGTGGCGGGGGCACCACTCGAAGAGGTCGGCGTTGAACTCATAGCGGTCGTCGCACCAGCAGCTGTTGCAAACGTTGTAATTGATGACGCGGTAGGGGGTGTCGAATTCGTTGTGGGGCGGGGTGACGCCGGAGATCATGACGACGGGGATGCCCGCGGCCCAGGCGAGCCAGGAGAGGCCGCTGGAGACACCGACGAAGAAGTCGGCGCCGGCCAGGAGCGAGAGGCGGTCCCGCAGCGGCAGGGCGCCGGTGAAATCCTCGGCGCCGTAGGGGATGTAGTTCCGATGGAAGGAGCCGCCGCCATAGACGCGGTCGCGGTCGATGCAGAGGACGCGGTAGCCGATGTCCTTGAGGAAGCGGACGAGGTCGATCCAGCCGGTAGGGTTGTTCCAGTACTTGGCCTGGCCGGAGGCCTGGGCGGCGATGCAGACGTAGGGTTCCTTGACAGGGCTTTCGGCCTCGGGGGTGAGGCGGGTATGAAGCTCGGTCTTCGGCAGGCCGAGGATGGAGGCGATGTTCTTTTGCAGGCCCAGGTGACGCCAGTTCTCGGGCTGGCCGGCGCGGTCGTCGGCGGGGAAGAAGCAGCCGAGGAAGTAAGAGGCCAGCGTCCGGGGGCGGGTGTCCGGCGTGCAGAAATGGATGTCCGGATAGTCGCGCCGGGCCATGTCGGCGATTTCCGGGTTGATGGCGAGGTGGACGGTGCACTGGTAGTGCTCTTTGAACGCCTGGGCATAGGGGAGCCAGGCGATGGTGTCGCCGATGGCCTTGGAGGTGCTCTGGATATAGACTTCCTGCCCCTGCAGGTTGAGATTATACTGGAAAACAATCTGGTCGTCGCGGTAGGCTTCGATGCGCCAGGGGATGTAGTAGCGGCGGTCGCTGCGGACGGAGCCGCCTTCCGAAATCCGCACGTCATGAAGGGCCATGCCGGTCAGGGTGTCGATGAGGCAGATGCGCCAGTTGCCCTCGGGAACCTGGATCCGGGCGCCGAGGTTGAAGTCAATGAAGAGACCGGGGACAGCGGTCTCGCCGGCGATGGGGCCGCCGCCGGAGATGACGGTGGAAGTGCCCCACTGATAGACTTTGTTGCCCTCGGCGGTGAGGGCCGCGGGGTTTTCCTGGATGACGGCTTTATTTTCCGGTTCGCTCATGGAGGAGCCCTTCTTTCTGTAAATATGAGCGGCGCCCTTCTGTGAGGGGCGTCTGAAGGCCGCCCGGCAAGGGCGTAACGTGTCAGTGGCCGTTGCGCGGATCAGTCCGGGCTGACGGAGGGCACGCTTTGCTGTACGCAGAGTCCCGGCCGTACCGACCGCCTTTCCCTTCGCGAGGGGGCGAGACGGGGCCGCCCGGTATTCACGCTTTTCTATTATATGAAGTTTTGCGCCCGCCGTCAATCGGGAAGGACGAGCGAGACCTTGCCGGGCTTTTGCCGACGGCGACGGTTTGGACTAAGGTATAGGCACGCGCGAATTTTGAGGAACCGGTTCCTCGCCTTAGGGTGAGGAAATTTGAAAAACGAATACGGTCCTCTTTCCGACGCGGCACTGGCGATTCGCGTACAGAAGGGCGAGGAAGCGGCGGCGCAGGCGCTTTTCCGGCGGTACGAAGGTTTGCTGGGCCGGGCGCGCCGTTACGGGCGGCGGGCGGATGAAGCCCGCGCGGCGGCGTCAATCGCGCTCTTGGAGGCGGCGCGGGACTACGA
>JAEEGN010000044.1 GCA_016280345.1 Selenomonadaceae bacterium
CTTCTTCGGCGGGGCCCCGGAAGCGGACGGCGCCAGCGGCTCTTCTGACGCCGGGCGGGGCGTCTCCCCGTCCCGCCGTGCCCGGAAAGCCAGCCAGATCCAGACGGCGAGGGCGGCGGTAAAGGCGGCCACGCTGGTCATCTGGGCCGATTTGAACAAGACGAAGACGAGGTCCGTATAGTCGCCGCGCAGGTACTCGAGCGCGAAGCGCGCCGCGGAGTAGAGCATGACGTAGAGGGCGAAGGCCTGTCCTTTCGCGTGTCGCGTGCTGCGGTAGATGAGCAGCAGGGCGAAGATGACCACGTCGATCTGCCCCTCCCAGACCTCAGCCGGCCAGAGCGGCTGCGCGCCGTAGGTCTGATAGGCCAGGGTGGTGGAGGGATAGAGGAGACCGAAAGCCTCGCCGGTGGGAGCGCCAAAGGCGTCGCCGTTCAGCAGGTTGGCGCAACGCCCGATGGCCTGGCCCAGGATGATGGCCGGACAGACGATGTCGGCGAAGGCCCAGGTATCGATGTCGTGGCGCCGGGTGTAGAAAACGCCGGCGGCGACGCCCAGCACGATGCCGCCCTGGATGGCCATGCCGCCCTGCCAGACGTTCAGGATCTCGGTCAGGTGGTCCTTGTAGTACGCCCAGTCGAAGAAGAAAACGTCCCAGAGGCGGGAGCCCAGGATGCCGGCCAGCCCGCAGTAGATGCCCATATCAATGACGTGCTCGTGCCAGCGGCCGTCCTGCTTCGCCAGGAAGTAGGCGACGCCGGTGGCGAGGACGATGGACAGGCTCAGCACGAGTCCGTAGGCCCGGATGGGGAAATCGCCGATGTAGAACAGATATTGATGCAAACCAGGTACCTCCCGTAAGGCAGGATGCGGTCCGGCGGATTTGTCGGAACGGGGACACGGCGGCCCGTATCGCGGGCGCGCTACCTCCCGATTATAGCATTTCTGCCGCGAAATGGGAAGGGATTTCCCGCGCAAGCGCGCCCTTCCTTTCGCGCGTCATCCCGGAAAGGCGTCCGGAGAATAATCTGAACGTAAATTCATGATTGAAGCCCGTTGTCGGATAAGATATAATAATTTTTATAACTAAATATTTTCATTAATATTTGGAGCCCTTTGCCGAAAACGTGACGCCACAGATGATTCCGCCGCCGGCCGGTCCCGGCCGATACGGAAATTGCCCTGGCGGCTTTCTTGACAGCGGGGTTTTCCATGCCGTATAGTTAAAGTGGTTCTGCCTGCCGTTTCCGGCGGCCAGGCAGGAAAGGATGATTCCTATGGATGATTCGCTCGGATTGGCGCTTTATCAGGAAATGCTCCGCGGGGAGAAGGTCGCGCTCCTGCGCTGGGATCTGAAAACCGACCGCATGACCTGTGACGAAGCGATGGCGGCGTTGTTCCCGCAGGCGGTGCGGTACGAGAATTATTCCTCTTTCCTGCGGCAATGGCCGTCGCTCCATCCCAACGACCGCAAATGGTTCCTGGGACTCCTGGAGTTCCTCGGGAAGCCGCATCCCGAATACGCTGACGGCCAGAAGGAACACATCATTGACTTCCGGCTGCGGGACCAGAGCGGCGAATACCGCTGGCTGCACGCCCGCCAGATTATCCATTTCGAGGGAACGCGCCCGTATTTCGTGACGATGATGATCCGCAACACGGACAGCGAGCACAAGAAGCAGGAAGAACTGCGCGTCAAGGCGGAACGCGATCCGCTGACCGGGCTCTACAACAAGGGACATTCCCGGGAAGTCATCGGCGAGGCGCTGGCGGTGCCGGATACGAAGAAGGCGCTGCTGGTGCTGGATATGGACGGCTTCAAGAAGGTCAACGATAACCTGGGGCATCTTTTCGGCGACGCGGTCATCTCCGACATGGCGCTGAGTCTGGCGGACGTGTTCGAGTCGTCCGATATCCTGGGCCGCATGGGGGGCGACGAGTTCGTTGTGCTGATGCGGGATGCGGAGAGCTGCGAGGCCATCACGGCGCGCTGCGAGAGGCTGCGCGAGGAGCTGCGGCGGAGTTTTGAGTACGGCGACGGTTTGTCGCTGAAGGTCAGCGGCAGCATCGGCATCGCCCTTTCGCCGGAACACGGCACGGACTACGACGAGTTGTTCGCCCGGGCGGACGCCGCGCTTTACGAGGCCAAGAAGCGGGGCCGCGATACCCAGGTCTTCTATTCGCCGGAGATCGAGGCGAGTCAGCGCAAGGTCGCGGAGGACGATCCTTCGCACCAGCAGCGCCAATCGCTGCTCGAACGGCCGGTGGAATTCATCTTCCGGATGCTCTATGAGACCGGCAACGCCCGTACGACGGTCAAGACGCTGCTGGCGTTGTTCGCCAAGTATTTCATGGTGCAGCGGGTCGTCATCTACCAGGATATTTCCGGCTCCTGGGATTGCTGGTTCGAGTGGCGGACGGGCGGCGTGCTGCCGACGGCCGAGGCGCACTCGGGCCTGGCGCTGGATTTCATCAACGGCAACTACCGGCAAGAGATTTACGGGTGCTTCTCGGAATGCTCCGATACCGCCGCCGTCGAAGGCGAGATGGGCGAAGCGCTGCAGCAGAAAGGGATCTTCGCGTTCCTGCACGCGGGCATCATGAACGGCAGCCGCCGGATCGGCTGCGTGGGCTTCGACGACTGCCGCGGGCCCCGGGTGTGGACGAAGAAGGAACACGAGGTGCTGAAGACCTTCGCCGACATCCTCGGGACCTTCCTCATGGACCAGATGCGCTACGATATGGTACGCAAGGGCTATTGGCGGCTGCAGCGCATTCTGGATTCCCTGCACCGGAAAATCTGGGTCATCTCGGCGGAGAACGGCCGGGTTTTCTTCATGAACCGCCGGACAAGGCAGGCTCTGGCCCGTCGGGGGGAGGAGGAACGCTCCTGCCACAAGATCGCGACGGATTCCAACCGGCCCTGTGCCCGCTGCCGCTTTTCCCACGAGGGCGGTAATTGCCCGGTCGCCCGGCGGCTCCGCTGCATGGCGGAGGAGAGGGGATTCAAGCCGGCGGAAATCGAATGGAGCGAAAAGGCGCAAGGGCTCCTCTACATCGAGGACGTGCCCGTTTAATACCGCGTACCCTTTTGGTTTTTCTCCGGCGGCCCGCCCCGCTGCCGGACAGGAAAGGGAGTGTCGTTTATGTCCTGTCTGTTGCGCGCGCTATTGGCCGGCGTTTTCCTGCTGCTCCTTCACGCCGGCGCGCTGGCGGAGGAGATGCCGGCGCTGCGGGTCGGCTACATCGAATCACCGGGGTACTTCCGGCAGAACTCGCACGGGAATTATCGGGGGATGCTCTACGAGAACATCGAGGTCGTCGCCTCCTATGCCGGGTTTAAGCCGGTATATCAGCGGCTGACGCCGGAGGAGGCCCAGACGGCTCTGGAGCGCGGCGAGGTGGACGCCGTGGCGGGTATCATCTCGCCGGACGATTACGACGCCGCTCGTTTTTCCCTGGTGGACCAGTATATCGGCAATACGCCGATCTATCTCGCCCGTCCCTATGAAGAGGTGACAGAGCCCCGGCGATCCCGGATCGGGTACTTCGCGCCGCTGTATTCGACGCTCCTGGAGTTCTGGCCCCCCGGCACCGTTACGCCGCTGGACGGTCTGGAGCTCATCCCCTACGACGATTGGGAACAGTTTTACCTCGACTACTACCGGGGCAAGGTGGACGGGTACATCACCAGCGATTACTGTTCCGACAACACGATTTCGATGGAGCGGATCCTGATGTCCGCGAATATCTATCTGGCGGTGCGGAAAGGCAACGCGGCCCTGGAGGAGCGGCTGGAAAAAGCGATACGGGAAGCCCTGCGCATTCAGCCGAACTTCCGGGCGGAGGTCGCCAAAGAGACTCTGGCGCGTGTCTATCCGCTGGTTCTCGACCGGGCGGAAAGGGAATATCTGTACCGCCGTCCCGTGGTCCGGCTCGCCAGCTCCGGTCAGCAGGTTCCCTTTGTCTACTTCGAGGACGGCGAGGCCAGGGGCATCCTGCGCGAGATCATCAGCCTCATCGAGGCCGACCTGGGCCTGCGCTTCGAGATCGTCGAGACGGCGAACAACACCGAACTTCTGGCGCTGCTCCAAAGCGGCAGGATTGATGCCCATCCCACGTTTCCCCTGGATCATAACTGGGCACGGGAGATGAACGCCCGCCTGACGCCGTCGTATTGTACCTTCGATCACGTGCCGGTCATGCGGCGTTATGAGGACCTGCCCGCGGAGCCGCGGGTCGCCTGCCCCCGGCAGTATCTGTTCGTGAAGGACTACGTAGAGGAACGTTTCCCCCCGGATCAGATCGTCTGGCGGGATTCCTTCCCCGAATGCTTTGAGGCGGTGAGCAAGGGGGAGGCCGACATCCTTTTCGCCAAGTCGCTTACCGTGCAGCAGGAACTGCAGTCCGGGAAACATGCGAACCTCTTCACCAACGGACAGACCGTCGCCTCGCAGCCGATGTGCATCGCCGTGAGCCAGAGCGCCGATCCGAGGCTGCTCACCATCCTGACCAAGGAGGTCGAGCATCTGAACAAGGCGCGCGTCAATGAGATTTTTGGGCGGTATATGTCGGAGATCAGTGCCCACCGAAGCTGGCAGGCGTTCCTCAACGAGAACCCGCTGCGCGCCGTTGGTATTGTGCTGGGGCTCTCCGCGCTGATCATCGGCGGCCTCATCACCATCATGGGTATCCGCCATAAGGCCGAGCGTCAGCTCTTTGACGCCGCTTACGTCAATCCCCTCACCGGCATCCATACCATAAGCTGGTTCGAGAAGTTCGTCCCCGGCCTGATTGAGAAGCGACACGCCAGGGCGCGACGGGCGGGGGAGCTGTTCCTGATGAGCTTCGCGTCCTACCGTTTCGACCTCCTGAAAGCGGTCTACGACCAGAACACTCTCTATGCCGGTATCGCCCGGCTCATAGCCGAGGTCCGGGCGAAAAACGCCTGGCTGCTCCACGGCTCCATCAGCTCGGAGCTGTCCCACATGTATATCCTCTGCCGGCAGGAAGCCGGCATGACAATGCTGGATGCCGCCGAACGGATCATGCAGGACGCCGCCGAGATCCGGGGGGACAGCGCCTCCATCCGCATGAGCTACCGCGTTGGGCTCTGTCAGGTCCCGCCGGAAGGGAATCTGAACCTCCTCCAGCTCATGGCGAACGCTTCCATCGCCCAGAACGAGGCGGTCCTGCACGGCGAGGTAGTGGGGATTTACGATGAATCCCTGCAGAACCGGCGCGTCCTGGAAAAGAAAATCGAGGACCTGATGTACAAGGCGCTGGAGCAGGAGGAGTTCCAGGTCTGGCTCCAGCCGAAGTACGACCTGACGACCCGCCGCGTCATCGGCGCCGAGTCCCTGGTTCGCTGGCAGAGCCCGGAGATGGGCTTCCTGATGCCCTACCAGTTCATCAGCCTCTTCGAGCAGAACGGCTTCATCATCCCTTTCGACTACTATATGCTGGAGCACGTCTGCCGGCTGCAGAAGCGTTTTCTGAGGGAAGGGAAAAAGGTCGTCCCGGTGGCGGTGAACCAGTCGGGCATCCATATCCGCGAGGCCGGATACGTGGAGCATATGCGGGAGCTGACGCGGCTTTACGATTTGCCGCCGGGCACCGTGGAGCTGGAGCTCACCGAGACCGCCTTCATCGACTACGATACCAAGGAGGAGTCCGACAACGCCGCCGCCATCGTCGCGGCTCTCCGGGAGATGGGCTACGCCGTCGCCATGGACGACTTCTGCACCGGGTATTCCTCCATCGCTATGCTGCACCGGCTTCCCATGGACGTCATGAAGATTGACCGGGCGATGCTGCTGGCATCGGAGGACTCGCCCCGGGGGCAGAAGATCCTGAAGAACGTCGTGAACTTCGGCGAGAGCCTCGATATGCTGGTGCTCTGCGAGGGCATCGAGACCCAGGCGCAGGAGGCCATGCTGCTGGCCAACGGCTGCCGCTACGGCCAGGGTTTCCTGTTCGCCCGTCCCATGCCGGAGGAACAGTACGCGACATTCCTCGAAACCCACGAAGTCGAGGACGCGCACGCCGTGAAGGAACGCGGGACGCTCGCCTGAGCGGGGGAAACGCCCTTACATGGCGCGTCACGTTCATCGGCTGCTTGCTCCGCCGGCTGCCGATTGGCGCGGTTTTCCGGGGACGAAGCCGTTCCGGTGAAAACAGCCGCCGAATCGGAGCCCGACGCTTCGGTTGGGCGGCTGCTTTGTTGGCATCATGGAGGTTCATAGAATGCAAACGACAGCGCATCAAGGGATGTTCAGCCAAAAGCAGCTTTGGCATCTCGTCTGGCCTCTATTGATCGAGCAGCTTTTGGCCGTTCTGGTCGGCATGGTTGACGTCCTGATGGTCTCCTTTGTCGGGGAGGCGGCCGTTTCCGGCGTTTCTCTGGTGGACGCCGTCAATCATCTTGTCATCCAACTTCTGTTTGCCCTGACCGCCGGCGGCACGGTGGTCTGCGCCCGGTATATCGGCGGCAACGATACGGCTTCGGCGCGAAAGAGCGGGGGCCAGCTCCTTTTCATCACCACGGTTTCCATGGCGCTGCTGTCGGTTTTTCTCCTCGTCGGCGGCCGGCCGGTCCTGCGCCTTCTGTTTGGCACGGTGACGCCGGAGGTCATGGAAGACGCCGAGATTTACATGCGATACACCGCCATCTCCTTCCCGTTTTTAGGGGTATATCACGCGGTGTCTTCCGTTTTTCGCGCCCAGGGAAATACCCGGATGGCCATGCTGGCTTCCCTGGGGATGAACCTGATGAACATTGTCGGTGACGCGCTGTGCATTTTCGGCTTTGGCATGGGCGTGGAGGGTGTCGCGCTTCCCACGCTGCTGTCCCGGATTATCGCGGCGGCCGCCATGGGCTGCTGCCTCCAGATGCCGGGCAATCCGCTTCGCCTGCGCGGCTTCGGGCAATGCCGTCCCGACGGGGCTGTCCTGCGGCAAATCCTGGCCATCGGGATTCCGGCCAGCGTCGAAAGCGTCCTGTTCAATCTGGGCAAAGTGATGCTCCAGAGCCTGGTGTCCACGCTGGGTACGGCCTCCATCGCCGCCTATGCCGTGGCCGGCAATCTGGCGACATATCTGTATCTGCCCGGCAACGCCATGGGCACGGCCATCACGACGGTAGCCGGCCAATGTCTCGGCGCCAACGCGCCGGAACAGGCAAAAAACTACACGAAGCGGCTGATCCTCATGGATTACGCGGCGCTGCTCCCCATCTGCGTCGTCATGATCCTGGGCCGGGCCTTCTGGGTCGGCCTCTATCATCTTTCCCCGCCATCCGCCCGTCTGGCGGAAGGCCTGATCCTGTCTCATTCGCTGGCGATGGTGATCTGGCCCGTCGCTTTCCTGCTGCCGTATTATTTCCGGGCCGCCGGCCGGGCAGTGTTTTCCATGCTTACGGCGGTGGGGACGATGGCGGCCTTTCGGATTGGGCTGGCCTGTCTGTTCGTGCTCTGGTTGGGGAAGGACGTGCTCTGGATCTGGTACGCCATGTTCGTCGACTGGTTTTTCCGCCTGCTGATATTCGGGGCGGCCTTCCGGAACACGAAGCCGCTTCGGTAAAAAAGCAGCCGCCGGATCGAAGCCTGACGCTTCGGTTCGGCGGCTGCTTTGTTTTTCCCCGGGCTATGCCCGTTTCATTTTCCCGTCAATCCTCGTGGCTGTGACCGTGGTGGCAACCGTGGCCTTCCTCGTGACCGTGGCCGTGGTGATGGCAGCCGTGGCCTTCCTCGTGACCGTGGCAATGACCGTGGCAACCATGCTCTTCACCGGATGCGTGGTCGTGGTGATGGCAGGCCGAATCGGGATCGTAGGCGAGATGGCCGGCGAGGTAGCTCTGTACCGCTTCATCGGCGTTGCCCGTCACCCCCGGCAGCAGCCGGATGCCCACGTCCTTCAGCGCTTCCCGGGCGCCCATGCCGATGCCGCCGCAGATGAGCGTTTCCACTTCGGAGGCGCGCAGGAAGCCGGCCAGGGCCCCATGGCCGTTGCCGTTGGTGTCGATGATCTGCGAGGACTTGATGGCACCGTCCTCCACGTCGTACAGCTTGAACTGCTCCGTCCGGCCGAAATGCTGCCCGACCATTCCCTCTTCGTACGTAACCGCAATTCTCATGATATTCTCTCCTTTTCTCCTGATGTCGGCAGCGGCGGGAAGCGTGTCAATCCGATAGGACCCGCCGGTGATGCGGAGGCGCTTGCCGTTGATCAGCGCGTCCGCCAGCTTGAAGCGGGCGTTCTCGTAGATGTTGGCGATGGTGGCCCGGGATACCCCCATGGCCGCGGCGCATTCCTCCTGCGTCGATTTCCGGTAATCGATCAGGCGGATGGCCTCGTACTCGTCCAGCGTGAATTCGACCGTATCGGCATAACCCGTTCCCTCCGGCGCGAAGCTCCAATAGCCCGGATAGCCGCAAATTCTCCGGCATCTCTTGTGTCTTGGCATGGCTCCTCCATTTCTGGCATATGCCATTTATTTGAATCATACCACCGTTTCTGGCTTATGTCAATTAATTTAAGTTTTATGCCCCGCCTAAAATAATACCATATTGACTCTTTTGGGGTTCTATAGTAGAATTTGAATCAAGATAGCATGGTTCCGAAGGTCGTCAACCGACTGTGGAACGGACGAAAAGAGGACGATGGAAATGGCGTTTGACAGGGAGGAACTATTGGACAGGCTCGCGATGGCGCTGGTGGCGAATCCCGGAAGTACCATGCAGGAGCTGGCGGACAGCGCGGGTATCAGCAAGGCGAGCCTGCACCGCATTTACTCGACGAAAGAAAAATTGCAGGCCACCATCGTGGAGCGGATGCGGGGCGTATTTGCCGAAATCCGCAGGACAATCCAAAAACCGCATGAGGATTACATGGAGGCGCTGCGGGAACTGGTCTCAATCCATTGCCGCAACAGCACCTATGTCCTCTTTACCGGGCGGGACGATTTTTTTGAGATGCTCCAGGACGGGGAATGGGACGCCTACTACAACGATCTGGAAATATTTTTCCGCGAGGGGCAGGAGCGCGGTATGCTGACGCTGGATTTTTCGGCGGGTGTCATTGGCGATATTTTCATCAGCCTCGTCACGGGTATTCTCGAATGTTGCCTTTGGGGACATCTGACGGAGCGGGACCGGGAAAGGACGATTCTGCGGGCGCTCTTGGGCGGCGTTGAAAAGTAAAGGGTAGGGGAGAATAAGATAACAAGAAATAAAATAATACTACCTTGACTTATTTTGCTTTGCATAGTATCATAATTGGCAAGGGACGAACTTCGCCGGCAAGGCAAAATGAGGAGGAATAAGGTATGGAAGTAACAAGGGAATTGTTGAAACCGGTCAACCCGAAGACGGAGGCCGGCACGGAAGCACTGGCGCCAGCGGAAAAGCCGGCGAAAGCGGAACGCGCTTTCCAGGTGGAGGACAGCGTAGAGATTTCAAAAGAAGGCTATATCCGGCAGCAGATCACACAAGATAACGGTAAGGTTTTGACGATGCCAAAGGAAGAGGGAACCGGCAAGGCGCTATACCGAAATCCCAAAGCTCCGGCGGGGGCGGCGAAGGCGCCGGCGATGGATGCCGGCGATGCGGTCGCCTTGAAACAGACCGCCGCCAGCATCATCGAGGGGAAGAACATTTCCCCGGCGGCGGAAAAGGCACTGAAGAATGCCAATCCGGCGCTTTACGCGCAAGCCAAAGCCAAGGCAAAAGCCAGGGCGAAAGCGAAGGCAAAAGCCAAGGAAGAGGCGCAGGCCAAAGCGAAGGAAACGGCGCCGTCCCGGGAAGAGTTGCCGGCGGCTGAAAGCGGCAAGGCCTGACCCGGGAAACAGGCAACGGCAGGAAAGACAGGAAGCACAGGCAAAGGACGAGGGCTGCTGCATGAGACTGAGGTGCGGCGGCCCTCTTTGCTTTTTGGGGACGGCAGGAAACAAGAAGAACGATGAGGAGATAACATTGGTATGACGGGATTTTTCATCAGGCATCCATTGTCGGCGATTGTCGCCGCGCTGCTTTTGACCATATTCGGGCTGCTTTCCGCCTTTTCGCTGCCCGTCGCCCAGTACCCGGAGATCGCGCCGCCAACGGTGATGGTGTCCACCACATATATCGGCGCCGACGCGGAAGTGCTCAACGACACGGTGGCGCAGGTCATCGAGAACGAAGTGAACGGCGTCGAGGGCATTGACTATATGAAGTCCACTTCCGATTCCTCGGGGGCCTATTACCTCGAAATCGTTTTCCGTCCGGAGATCGACGGCGACACCGCCGCGGTCAAGGTGCAGAACCGCATCTCCTCGGCGCTGCCGCAGCTGCCGGACGAGGTGCAGTCTTACGGCGTCACCACGACGAAGAGCTCCGAGGACATGGCGCTGGTCATTTCGTTGATCTCGCCGAACGGCATCTATGACAGCATGTTCCTGAAAAACTATGCCCAGGTGTATTTCATGGACAAGATCAAGCGGGTCTACGGCGTCGGCTCCGTCACGGAGTACACCGAGGATTTCGCCATGCGGATCTGGCTGAACCCGGAAAAGCTCGCTTCGCACGGGCTCACGGTGACGGACGTCACCGACGCCGTCAGGGAGCAGAACAAGCGGGCCGCCGTCGGTACGCTGGGCAAGATGCCCGCCGACGAGGGGCAGGAAACCCAATCCATCGGCCGCGCCGCAAATCGAAGGGAAACGCCGGCGGACTTTGCGGGCATCATCCTTCGCGCGGAGCCGGACGGACGCTACGTACGCCTCGGGGACGTGGCGGAGATTGCCAACGGCGTGCGGGACATGAATTATGTTTCCCTGCAGGACGGGCTGGAAACCGCCGCCTTCAGCGTCTCCCTGACGAACGACGCCAACGCCATCGAGACCATTGGCAAGGTCAACGCGATTCTCGCGGAGGAGGCTCGCTCCTTCCCGCCGGGCATGGAGTACCGCACCCTTGTGGACAGCACCCGCTATGTGGCGGAGTCGATGAAGGAGGTATCGAATACCTTCTGGGAGGCGCTGGCGCTCGTCGTCGCCATCATGTACCTGTTTTTGCGCGACCCCCGCGCTACCGTGATCGCCGTGCTGACGATTCCCGTCTCGCTGATTGCCACCTTTGCCGCGTTCAAGATTGCCGGTTTTTCCATCAACACGCTGACATTGTTCGCGATGGTGCTGGCCATCGGCATGGTGGTGGACGACGCGATCGTCGTCATCGAGAGCGTGGAGC
>JAEEGN010000045.1 GCA_016280345.1 Selenomonadaceae bacterium
ACAGCGGCATGCTGGTCTTCCTGACGACGATGGAGCTGGTTTCCGAGGCGGGCAAAACGGTCTCGGAGCTGATGGCGGAACGCATGGACAAGTTCCCGTGCAGCGGCGAGATCAACAGCACCGTGCAGGACGCGGCGGCCATCATCGCCAAGCTGGAAGCGGAGTACGGGCCGAAGGGCCAGGTCAACAAGGTGGACGGCCTCAGCGTCGAGTTCGATACCTGGCGCTTCAACCTCCGCATGTCCAACACCGAGCCGGTCATCCGCCTCAACGTGGAGACGAAGGGCGACAAGAAGCTGCTGGCGGAAAAGACCGACGAGCTCCTGAAGAAAATCCGGGCGTAAGGGAGGATTCCCGTGCAGAAGATACGAAAGGCGATCATTCCCGCCGCCGGGCTGGGGACGCGCTTTCTGCCGGCGACGAAGGCGCAGCCGAAGGAGATGCTGCCCATCGTCGACAAGCCGGCCATCCAGTTCATCATGGAGGAGGCCATCGAATCCGGCATCGAGGAGATCCTGATCATCACCGGCCGCAACAAGCGGTCCATCGAGGACCATTTCGACCGGTCGCTGGAGCTGGAGCTTCAACTGAAATCCCAGGGGAAGTACGATCTCCTGAAGATGATCGAGAAGATTTCCGATATCCAGGTCCACTTCATCCGGCAGAAAGAGGCCCGGGGCCTCGGTCACGCGGTGCTCTGCGCCCGGCAGTTCGTGGGCTACGAGCCCTTCGCGGTGCTGCTGGGCGACGACCTCGTGGACGCGGCGGTGCCCTGCCTGGCGCAGCTCATCGACGTCTACAACGATCTCGGCGGCAGCGTGCTGGGCGTGCAGCCGGTGCCTCGGTCCCAGGTGTCGAATTACGGCATCGTTTCGCCGCGGGCGGTGAAGCCCAACGTCTGGCAGGCCATGGATCTGGTGGAGAAGCCGGAGATCAGTGAGGCGCCGTCGGAGCTGGCGGTGCTGGGGCGTTACGTGCTGGACCCGGAAATCTTTGAGCTGTTGGAACACACCAAGCCGGGGCGCGGCGGCGAAATCCAGCTCACCGACGCCATCCGCGAACTGGCGGGGCAGCAGGCGGTCTATGCCTATCAATTCGACGGCCGCCGCTACGACATCGGCGACAAGGAAGGCTTCCTGGAGGCGACGGTGGAGCAGGCGCTGAAACGGTCCGATCTCCGGGACCGCTTCATGGCCTACCTGATCCATACTATCGGACCACTGCTCTCCCGGAAACCGGACGATAAGGAGGAAGGAAAATGAAGCTGCAGCTTGACTCAGGCTTCACGTTTGACTATACCCATCTCTTCGGCGAGGAGGGCGACGGCAAAGTCACGGCGGCCGACCTCGAAGGGCTGAAGCCGGCCCTTGCGGAAGCCCATGCGGCGGTGACGAAGATGCGGGAAACCGGCGTCGTGCGCGGCCATCTCTCGAAGGACGGCACACCGGAAAAGGTACTGTTCCCGCAGTTGCCGTTCATCGCCGAGGGTCATCTGAATTCGCCGGCCTCCATCGCGCGGCTGAAAGCCTTCGGCCAGCGGGTACAGAAGGAGACCGACGCGGTGGTCTCCCTGGGCATCGGCGGCTCCTACCTCGGCAACAAGGTGCTGTTCGACGTCCAGTGCGGCGAGTTCTGGAACATGAAGACGGCCAACGAGCGGGATGGCTGGCCGGAAATCTATTTCAGCGGCAACAACATCGACGCCCGGCGTACCGCCGATCTCATCGCCCACCTCAGGCACCGGGCCGCCGTCATGCGCTCCCACAGGGGGCGGGCGCTGCGCCTGATGCTGCTCGTCATCTCCAAGTCCGGCGGCACCCTTGATACCATGTCGAATTTCATGGTACTCTACGACGCCCTCGGCAAAGTCCCGGACATCGAGCTGGAAGTCGTCGCCGTGACGGACCCCAACGAGGAAAAGCCGACGCTGCTCAAGAAGCTGGCGATGGAAAAGGGCTGGGAGACCTTCGCGGTGCCCGACGGCGTGGGCGGCCGCTTCTCGGTGTTCTCCGAGGTAGGACTGTCACTGGCCGCCTGCATCGGTTTCGACATCGAGAGTTTCCTGGCCGGAGCCCGGGCCATGGACGAGGCGTCCCGCGGCGACGATATCTACCGGAACCCGGCGATGCTGAACGCCGCCCTGAAGTTCGCGGCGTCGGAAATCTACGGGCGGGACATTGAGGTCATGATGCCCTACGGTGACTATCTGAAATCCCTTTCCGAGTGGTACATTCAGCTTCTGGCGGAGTCCCTGGGCAAGGAGGAGGACCGGGACGGCAACCAGATCTTCTATGGCCGCACGCCGCTGGTGGCCGTTGGCACCACCGATATGCACGCCCAGACGCAGCAGCACCAGGAGGGGGCCCTCAACAAGGTGGTGCAGTTCATCCGGGTGGAGAAGTGGCCGGAGGACCAAGTCATCCCGAACGTCTTCCCCGAGGCGGACAAGCTGGCGGCCATCGCCGGCGTGACGCTGGCCGAGGCGCTGGAAGTGGCGCGGCAATCCAACGAGGAAGCGCTGGCTTCGAACCATCGCTTCAGCGCCCTGTTCAGCCTGCCGGAGCTCAACGCCTTCCATCTGGGCGAGCTGATGTATCTCCTGGCGCTCTCCGTCGCCTACGAGGGCGAGCTGGCCGACGTGGACGCCTTCAACCAGCCGGGCGTCGAGGCCTATAAGCGCATCATGGGACCGCGGCTGGCCGAGATCAAGAAGGCGGCCGGACGGGGCTGACCGATCATCATGGACGAAGCGATCCAACCGCTGGCGCTATGGCGGCAGCGTCTGCAGCAGGCGCTGTCACCCGAGGCCCGGCGATTGCTTACAGGGGCCGCGGCGGTTTCGGTGCTGACCGGCGTCGGCGCGGCGTTCCTGCTGGTACCGGATATCATGCCGCCGCCCGCGGTTTCCCACCGGGCAATCCGGCCCGCCCCGGCGGCAACGGTTTCCAATCCGCAACTGCAGCTCACGGTACCGCCGGTGCTCCGCACGCCCTTCACCGCTACCCATGAAACCCGGCTGGCGCAGGCCCCGCTGCCCCCCGAAGGCAGCGCGACGGCGAAGGAACCGGAAAAGCGGCCGACGGCACCGTCAAAAGCGCCGCCCCGTCCCCGACTCACGGGAATCGTCGCTTCCGGCAGCCAGACGATGGCCCTCATCGGTCGCGGCGGACAGACGCTGGCCCTGGTGCCGGGCGAGAGCCGGGACGGCGTGACGTTGCTGGAAATCCGCGACGGGTGGGCCCGGGTGCGGGACGAGAACGGCGAGTATGAGCTCTGGCTGCCAGGACGCGAGGAGGCGACAGGCCAATGAATTTCCGGGGGCTGTGCCTGGCGGCCGCGCTTTGGGCCGGCGGGCTCCCGTTGACAGCGGGGGCGACACCGGTATCGCTCCACGTCGTGGACGGCGACGTCCGGGCGGTGCTGGCCTCGGTGGCGCGACTCGGCGGCTGGGGCCTGGTGCTGGACGACTCCGTCCGGGGCACGGTGACAATCGAGCTCGATGAAGCGGAACCGCAGGAAATCTTTGAGATGATCGCCGCCTCCAAAGGCCTCACCATCGAACGGCGGGACGGCGTCATGGTCATCACCGCCGGCCGTTCCGGCAATCCGCGCGGCCAGTACCAGGCGTACACCTTCCCCATCCGCTACGCGGACCTCGATACGCTCTGCCAGGCGGTGAATCTGGCCCTCGACCGGGAACGGGACCGCGGCGGCCAGTCAGGCGGCACCGGGGATGGCGGCAGCCAAAGCGACGATACGGATCGCCGGGTGCTGGCGGACCCCGCGACCAGCACCCTGATTCTCTACGGATCGCCGTCAGAGGCCCAGGCGGCCCGGACCATCATCGCGGCCCTGGACCACCCCATCCGGCAGGTATCGCTGGAAGCCAAGGTCATCGCCATCCAGAAGGACGCCGCCAAGCAGCTCGGCGTGGATTGGGAATGGTCCCGGATTCCCCAGTACCCGGACTACACCACGGATTACGAGACCCGCCGCCATACGGTGCAGAACCCCGACGGCTCCTATACCACGGTCACCGAGGACGTCCCGAAGGAAACGGCGGAGCGAACCTGGCGTCCCGGTGAATCCATTCCCGGCATCATCCAGTTCGGCCGGGGGCCGGGCGGCCATCCCTTTGAGTTCTATTACGCGGCCCGCATCCAGGCGCTGGTAACCGACGGGAAGGCGAAGATACTGGCCCGGCCGAACATCACCACGTTGCAGGGCCGCGAGGCGGTCATCAACATCGGCGGCGAAGTGCCGGTGCCCACGGTCTCCACGACCAACTCCACCACTACGACCTCTGTCGTTTACCGGGAAGCGGGCATCATCCTGCGCTGCACCCCCCGGGTGAATCCCGACGGCACCGTGACCGCCCAGGTTCACACCGAGGTCAGCTCCCCCATCTACGTGGATTCCCTGAAGGCATACCGCTTCCAGAACCGCTCCGCCGATACCTCGGTCCGGCTGCGGGACGGGGAGACCATGGTAATCGGAGGCCTCATCGGCAGTGAGGAATCCAAGATTCTCTCCAAGGTCCCCTTTCTGGGAGACCTGCCTATCCTCGGCGTCTTCTTCAAGAGCGTCAGCACCAGCAAGACAGATTCCGAGATCATGATTTTCCTGACGGCCCGCGTCGTAGAGGATGCCGCGTCGGGAAAGGCGGCCGCGGGTGCGATGGCGGACGCCGGTCCGGGAGGGCCATTTCCAGAGACTGACAGTTTCCCGGGAAAGTCTGCGGAAACGACAGGAAAGAGACGGTGAGTTAACATGCCGATCAAGATCTTGATAGCGGATGACCATTCCCTGCTCCGCCAGGGAATCAAGCGGGTCCTGAATTTCGAGGAAGATATGGAAGTCATCGGCGAAGTGGAGGAAGGACAAGAGGCGCTGGCCCGGACGCTGGTGCTGCAACCGGACATTCTGCTCCTGGACCTCAATCTGCCTGGCCTTTCCGGCCTCGACGTGACGCGACAGCTCCAGTCCGCGAAGTCCCGCACGCGGATCATCGCCCTGACGATTCACGACAGCGACAAGTACGTGCTGGAGATGCTCCGTAACGGCGCCCTGGGCTATCTGCTGAAAGACGTCGAGCCGTCGATGCTCATCAAGGCCATCCACGTCGTGGCCGGCGGCAACGCCTTCGTCTATCCGAAGCTGGCCGAGCGCATCTTCGGCGGCCTGGTCGAGGGCGAGGACGTCAACGCCAAGGCGCGGGAAATGTGGCGCGAGGGACGCGCCGAGCGGCTGACGCCCCGGGAGCTGGACGTCCTCGCCTGCATCGCCAAGGGCTTTTCCAATCAGGATATCGCCCAGGCGCTTTTCGTCAGTGAAAAGACGGTCAAGAACCATCTGACGAACATCTTCCGCAAGCTCAACGTCAACGATCGCACCCAGGCGCTCATTTACGTCCTGAAGCATAAGATCATGTCGCTGGATTAAGCGCCGTCCCCCCAGAAACGACCCCGGGACTTCCTTGACATTCCCGGGGTTTTTGATGTATATTTCATATATATCATCGAAATGAACCGGATTCATTTTTACTATGAGCTCCTGGCGATTCGGGTCCGCAGGGCGAAGAAGCGTCTGGATTTCATGTATGCGCAGCGCATTTCAGCACGCAAGCCGCAGGCATAGCGTGCTGTCATTGCGCCAACGCTGCGGGTAATCAAGCCGGATAGGAGGAAATCAATACATGGCAGGCATTTTCTATGGTATCGGCGTCGGCCCCGGCGACCCCGAGCTCCTGACGATGAAAGCGGTCAAAGTGCTGCAGACGGTAGATATCATCATCGCGCCCCGGACAGAGAAGAAAGACGGCAGCGTGGCCCTGGATATAGCCCGGCCCTATCTCAAGGAGACAGCCCGCATCGTCTATCAGGTCTTCCCCATGGTGAAGGAGTTCGAGAAGGACACCGCTGCCTGGGAAAGCAACAAGAAAGAGATCCTGGGCTTCCTCAATGAGGGGAAGAACGTGGCCTTCCTGACGCTGGGAGACGCGATGTTCTACAGCACCTACATCTATATTTTCCGCCGTCTCCGGAAAGAGAACATCACGATTGAGACGGTTCCCGGCATCCCGGCCTTCATCGCCATGGGCAGCCACCTGGGCTGGCCGCTGGTGGAAGGCAACGACGTCCTGAGCGTCATCCCGGCGACGGCGGGCATCGAGAAAGCGCGTCAGGTCCTGGAGGTATCGGACAACGTCGTCCTGATGAAGGTTTACAAGAACTTCCCCGAAATCGCTGACCTTCTGGAAGAGAAGGGCATGCTGGATTCCTCGGTGATGGTGAGCCGTTGCGGCCTGCCGGACGAGGAGCGCATCGACGACATCGCCGCCCGGAGATCCCAGCCGGTGAATTATCTCTCGACGATATTGGCACGGCGGAGGGCACAATGATGGAAACGGCCAGTTCATATCCGGTAAACCTGAAGCTGTCCGGCCGCAAATGCGCCGTCATCGGCGGCGGCCCAGTAGCGCTCCGCCGGACCCGGTCGCTGGCGGCGGCAGGCGCGCAGGTATTGGTCATCGCCCCGAAGGTAGTGGACGAAATACGGAAGATGGCGGACCAGGGGCAAATCACCTGGCTGGCGGAAACGTTTTCCGCCCCGAAGATCGTCGGCATGTTTCTGGTAGTCTGCGCGACGGATTATGAGAACGTGAACCGGTCGGCGGCCTGGGCCGCGAAAGCCACGGGCGCGCTCGTGAACATGGCCGCGCCGCCAACCGAGCTCAGTGATTTTACCGTGCCCGCCCGGGTCGAACACGGCGACCTCAGGCTCACGGTCTCAACCAACGGCAGCTGCCCGGAGCTTTCCCGGGTACTGGGCCGCGAGCTGGCCGACGAGGTGGCCGCGGTTTACGGGCCGTGGCTGGACCGCCTGCAGCCGCTCCGGCAGGAGGCGAAGCGGAGCCTCTCCGACAGCGACGTGCGGCTGGTCTTCTGGCGCTCGGTGCTGGACGAGAAAGTCATGGGCCTGGTGCGCGCAGGCAAATACGATGAAGCGGAGGCAATAGTGCGAGATGCAATTGGTCGTTTTAGGTCTGAATCACAAAACGGCGCCCGTTGAAATCCGGGAACGGTTCTCCCTGTCGAAGGAGAAGATCCGCGAGGGATTCCTTCATCTGCGCGAATATGGCGAACTCCATGAGGCGGTGGTGCTTTCGACCTGCAACCGCAACGAGATTTACGCGGTCGTGGATGACGCCGCCGAAGACGTGGCCGCGATCCGCCGCTTTTGGTCCGACCTCACGGGGAACCGGGAGGTCATTGACGATTACCTCTATTATTTCGAGCATGAGGCCTGCATCCGCCATCTCTTCGACGTGGCGGCGAGCCTGGATTCCCTGGTCATCGGCGAGGGCCAGATCCTGAGTCAGGTGAAGGAGGCATACACCATCGCCCATACCGCCGGCGCTACCAGCACCGTGCTCAACACCCTTTTCCACCGGGCCATCGCCACCGGGAAGCGGGTGCGGACCGAAACCCGCATCGCGTTCAGCGCCGTTTCGGTGAGCTACGCCGCGGTAGAGCTGGCGCGAGAGGTCTTCGGCACGCTGGAGAAATCCCGGGCCCTGATCTTCGGCGCCGGACGGATGGCGGAGCTTACGGCGGAAAATCTCCTGGGGCGCGGCGTCAAGAAACTCTTCGTGGCGAACCATCACTTCGAGAAGGCGGAGGAGCTCGCCCGGAAATTCGGCGGCGAGGCCGTCGACTTCTATCAGGCGCTGGAATCGGCTGACGGCGTGGACATCGTCGTGACCTCCACGGGGGCGCCCCATTACGTCATCCATCCCTGGGAAACGCAGAAGGCGATGCAGAAGCGGGGCGGCCGGCCGCTGGTCTTCATTGACATCGCCGTGCCCCGGGACGTGGATCCCGATGTCAGCACGATTCCCGGCGTGACCGTCTATAACATCGACGACCTCGAGGAAATCGTCGACGAACACCGGCAGGAGCGGCAAAAGGAAGCCCGCCTGGCGGAGGGCATCGTCGAGGAGGAAGTGGAATCGGTCCTCGATAAATTCCAATATCTGTCGTTCCAGCCCCTCATGGCGCGGCTCTCGGGCCGGGCGGACAAGATCCGCCGCCGGGAACTCCGGCGGGCGCTGGGCAAGCTCCCAACGCTGGACGAAGCAGAGCAGAAGGTACTCGATCAAATGTCGCGGATGATCGTCCGCAAGCTCCTGCGTTTCCCGATGATGGAAATCAACGCCTCGGCGGGAACGGAGCGGGAACAGTTCTACATCGACGCCATGCGGAGTCTGTTCAAGCTGGACTATATCGGGGAGGCGGAGACAGCCGGTGGAGAAACAGCGGATCACAGTCGGTACGCGCAGCAGTAAGCTGGCGCTTTGGCAGGCGGACTTCGTCATCGATTGCCTGCGGGAACGGTACCCCGGTCTCACCGTCGGGAAGAAGCTGATGACGACGAAGGGGGACAGGATCCTGGACGCGCCGCTGGCGAAGATTGGCGGCAAAGGCCTGTTCACGAAGGAACTGGAAACGGAAATGCTGGCCGGGGGCATCGACCTCGCGGTTCACAGCCTCAAGGATATGCCGACGGAAGCCCCGGCGGGGCTCGTCATCGCCGCCATCACCAAGCGTTTCGATCCCGGCGACGCCGTGGTAAGCCCGCGCTACAAGACGTTGGCGGCGCTGCCCGCGGGGGCCCGCGTTGGCACCTCCAGCCTGCGCCGCCGGGCGCAGTTGCTGGCGGCCCGGCCGGACCTGACGCTCGTCGACCTCCGGGGAAACGTGAATACGCGGCTCAAAAAGCTCGACGACGGAGAATACGACGCCATCGTGCTGGCGGTGGCCGGGCTGCGCCGTCTGGGTTTCGGCGACCGCATCACCGAGGTTTTGCCGCGCTCCCTCTGCCTGCCGGCGGTGGGCCAGGGCGCGCTGGCCATCGAAACGCGGGCGGATGATGATGAAGTCCGGCAGATGCTCGCGTTCCTGAACGATGAAGAAACCGCCCGCTGCGCTGCGGCGGAGCGGGCGTTCCTGACGGTCGTGGAAGGCGGCTGTCAGGTACCGGTGGGCGTGTACGCAGCGCCCGAGCAAGGGCGTCTCGTCGTCGAGGCCGTCATCGCCTCGCTGGACGGCCAGCGCCGCTTCCGCGACCGGGCAGAGGGCGATTTCAGCGACGCCGAGGCGCTGGGGCGGGCGTTGGCCGAGCGCCTGCTGGCAGCGGGAGGCATTGACATCCTGCACGAGATCGGGCTTTTATCGGATCGCGCTTGATCCCGCGCCTGCCTGATGGACGCGTGACATTCACCGGCAGAAAAAAACAC
>JAEEGN010000046.1 GCA_016280345.1 Selenomonadaceae bacterium
AAACAGATCGAGTCGGGAGAAACGTTCCTCCTGATCGCCCCCAAGGTCAGGGAAGCGTGCTCCAGCGAGGCGGTACGGCGGGAAATAGAGCTGGCCGGCAATATCGCCGACAACCTTGAAACGATGGGGCGCTTCTATGCGAACTATCAGACGCCCTGCCTGGTCGTCTCCCGGTACGGCTATATGCTGGTAGAATATATATATTCCACGCCCGAAGTGTACAAGAATGTACATACGGAAGAGAACTACAAGGATTTCAACCCGTTTGAGCGTCAGTGGTTCAAAGACCCCAAAGAAACGGGGAAGACGATTTTCACCGACGTCTATATGGGCTATGAGGGCTTTCCGGAGGTTACCTGCGCCGCTCCCTATTACTATCCGGACGGGACGTTTGCCGGCGTCGCGTGCATCGACCTCCATTTGGAAAACATATACCGGTTCATTGCGGATAAATCCCTCGGTAGCTCGAATATCAATTTCGCACTGAACAAAAAGGGCGAAGTCCTGTTCTCCTCGGAGAAGGAGGGCCCGCTGGCGGTGGGCGACGGCCACCGGGATCTGCGGAAGTCAACGGAGGAGAGCCTGGCGCTGGAGGCGGCCAGCATGGTGGAGGGCCTGTCCGACGTGGCGCTGGTGTGGCTGGACGGCGAGGAGTATTATCTCGCCTACGCGCCGATGCCTTCGGTGGGCTGGAGTATCGGTACGCTGCTGAAGCGGGACGAGGTCTTGGCCCCGGCGGCCGCGGCGCGGGAGAGCCTCTCCGTCCACGCGGAAGCCTTCCATGAAGCCATGCGCAGTCTCTTCCTCAAGAACGCCGCAACCATCACGGCGTTGCTTTTGGCACTTTTCGCCGTCCTCGTCTATGGCAGCCGTAAGATGGCGGCGCGGTTCGTGCAGCCGATCCTGGCGCTGACCGAGGGCGTGCGGGAAATCGCCAAGGGCGACCTCGACCGAAAGATCGACGTCAGGACCGGCGACGAGATCGAGGAACTGGCGGACTCCGTCAACCACATGACCGGGGAACTGAAGGACTACATGGCGAACCTCTCAAAGGCCACGGCGGACAAGGAGAAGATCGCCACTGAGCTGTCCCTGGCCCAGGGCATACAGGAGGGTATGCTGCCGAACATCTTTCCGAAGTTCGTCGGCAATCCCCACTACGACCTCTTCGCGACGATGCACGCCGCCAAGGAAGTGGGCGGCGACTTCTACGATTTCTACAACCTCGACGAGGACCACGTGGCGTTGACCATCGCCGACGTGTCGGGCAAGGGCATCCCGGCGTCGCTGTTCATGGTCATCTCGAAGACGATGCTGAAGAACGACGCGCTGGCGTCGGCGATGGAAAAGGGCGCGGCAAACGTGGACTGGGGGCGGAACCTGGAATGGGCGAACCGTCAGCTCTGCGAGAACAACGAGGAAATGATGTTCGTGACGGTGTTCTTCGGCGTGCTGAACATAAAGACGGGTGAGTTCGTCTATGCCAACGGCGGCCACAATCCGCCGCTGATCGGCCGCGTAACGGACGGGAAGGCCGGCTGGCAGTATATCAGGGACGAGAAGAAGACGCACATGGTGGGGGCCATCGAGGACGCGGTGTACGAGATGAAGCGGCTGACACTGGCGCCGGGGGATATGATGTTCTTCTACACCGACGGCGTCACCGAGGCGATGAACGGGGCGCGGGAGCTCTACTCCGAGGAGCGGCTGCAGCATACGCTGAACCGCGTCGGGACGCCGGAGATTCCGATGAAGGAACTCCTGGCGGCCATTCGGGCCGACATTGATGTCCATGCCGGCGGCGCCGAGCAGTCTGATGACATAACGATGCTGGGCATCAGGTTCCTGGGGTGAGATAGTCACTATGAAGATGAACATCCGTCAGCGTATCTTACGGTTGCTGCTGGCGGCGGGGATGTTGTCCTTCTTTGTCCTCGGCGCCGTTTCCCTCTGGGGGCTTTACGACGCCCGGCAGGAGTCGACGGACAACGGGCGGCGCATGGGGGCGGCGGCCGGGGTGTCCATGGAAAAGCAGGTAATCCATTTGGCCCAGAAGCGGCTGATGCTCGTCGCGCAGGAGAAAGCCCACCGCGTGGACCGGGAGCTCCGCACCATCAAGGAGGACGCCGAGTATATCGCCCTAATCATGGAGCGGTTGATGGCTCACCCAGAAGAGTATGTGCCGAGGCAGGTCAAGGACCCGCATCGGGAGCCGGTGAGAGCCGGGGAAGTTTACCTCTACTATGCGCCGACCGTGCGCAGTCCGGAAGCCAAAGCGGAGATCGCTGCCGAGGTCGACGCCGCCTCCGGCATTGCCAACACGTTGGAGAACATGGCGGGCTTTTACAAGAACTACGACGGTTCGATTCTCATGGCCTCGGAAAAAGGCTTCATGTATTGCGTGGATCTTCAGCATTCGGGGAAGGAATATGTGGAATTTACGCAGGTTTTTTTTGATACTTTTATCCCAAAGGAACGTCCTTGGTATAAACAGGCAATCGCGGCCGGGCGCCCCGCGCTGACGGGCGTCTATATGGGGATGGAAGGATTTCCCTTCATTGATTATGCCGCGCCTGTCCGCGTCGGACCGGAGATTGTCGGCGTCGTCAGCATCGGGATGGACATCAAGTCGCTTTATCTCGCGGTGACGGAAAGAGGCCGGGGAGAAGTCTTGGACTCGAGCGTCAACTTCGTGCTGAACGACAAGGGCGCGGTGGTGCTTTCCACGGAGAAGACGGGCCTCCTGGCTGCGACCGAGGAGCATCGGGACCTTCGCCAGGCCCCGGAGCCGAGCTTCGTGGAGAAAGCGAAGAGCATGGTGAACGGTCACAGCGGCATCGTACCCGTGACATTGGACGGCGAAACCTACTACCTTGCCTACGCGCCGATTCCCTCCGTGGGATGGAGTTTCGGCACCATGGTCAAGGCGTCGGAGGTCGTCGCTCCGGCCAGGGAAGCGCACGCCAGCGTGACGGCGCAGGCGGAGGAATTCGCCGCCGCGGTGGACGCCTTCTTCCGGGACAACCTCTGGCAAATGGGAATCCTGCTGCTGGGAATCCTGGCGGCGCTGGCCGTGGCCAGCCGGAAACTGGCGGAGCGTTTCGTGCAGCCGATCCTGGCGCTGACCGGGGGCGTGCGGGAAATCGCCAAAGGCGACCTCGACCAGCAGCTTGACATCAAGACCGGCGACGAGATCGAGGAACTGTCCGACTCGGTCAACCACATGACCGTCGAACTGAAGGAATACATGGCGAACCTGGCGAAAGTCACGGCGGACAAGCAGCGCATCGCCACCGAGCTGTCGCTGGCGCAGGGCATCCAGGAAGGCATGCTGCCGAAGATCTCGCCGCAGATAACGGAAGGCGGCGGATTTGAACTGCACGCGACGATGGAGGCCGCCAAATCGGTAGGCGGCGACTTCTACGACTTCTACGTCCTGGACAAGGAACATCTGGCCGTCACCATGGCCGACGTATCGGGCAAGGGTGTCCCGGCGGCGCTCTTCATGATGATCTCGAAGACCATCCTGAAGAACAACGCGCTGACGGCGGCCTATGCCAGCGGTGCGGAGAACGTGAACTGGGCCGAGATCATGGAACTGTCGAACCGTCAGCTCTGCGAGAACAACGAAGAAATGATGTTCGTGACGGTGTTCTTCGGGGTGCTGAACACGACGACGGGCGAATTCGCTTACGTGAACGGCGGGCACAACGCGCCGCTGATCGGGCGGGCGCAGGGAGGGACCGTAGACTGGCAGTACATCGTGGAAGGGAAGAAAGCCCATATGGTGGGCGTGATGGAGGAATCCGTCTACGAGGAAAAGCGGCTGACGCTGCGGCCGGGGGACATGCTGTACTTCTACACCGACGGCGTCACCGAAGCGATGGACCCGGAGCGGCGGCTCTACACCGAGGAACGGCTGCAGGCGACGCTGGACCGGGTGGGGACGACCGCCGCCTCCGTCAAAGAAATCCTGGCGGCGATCCGGGGCGACATCGATGCCCACGCGAACGGCGCCGAGCAGTCTGATGACATCACGATGCTGGGCGTGCGGTTCCTGGGGTGAGGAAAGG
>JAEEGN010000047.1 GCA_016280345.1 Selenomonadaceae bacterium
CGGTCATCCGCACCCCAAAGATTTCCAATTTCACTGATTTCGACTGTCTGGCAGGCGAGAGAGACGTATCTCTGGATTACGTCACAAGTTCCGATTCCCTGGGAACGCCGGACCTCATCCTGTTGCCGGGGAGCAAAAATACCACCGAAGATCTGCTGTATCTCCGTGCCTCAGGGCTCGAGGAAAAAATCCGAGCGGCGGTAGCCGCCGGCACTCCGCTCATCGGCATCTGCGGCGGATACCAGATGCTGGGACAGGAAATCCGCGACCCTCATCACACTGAATCCGGCCATGACAGTGTTCGGGGGCTGGGCTTCCTGGCGATGACAACGACCTTCAGTCCGGAAAAACTGACATCGCAGGTGGAGGCCGATTGCCGCTCGTGGACCTTCCTTGGTCATGATATTACCGTCAAAGGACTCCGCGGCTACGAAATCCACATGGGAGAGACCTCATTTGACGGCGGTGAAGACGCGCACCCGCTCCATATCACTCGTCGGGCCGGGCAAGACGCGGATATCGTCGAAGGAACAAGCCGGGCCGACGGTCTCGTATTTGGCACCTATATCCACGGTATCTTTGACCACGACGATTTCCGGCGAGCAGTGCTGAACTCGATCCGACAAAAGAAAGGTCTCGCACCGCTTGCCAACACCCGCAACGTGAACGCTGAAAAGCAGCGCAGCTACGACGCCCTGGCGGACGTTGTGCGACAAAGCCTTGACATGGACAAATTACGGGCCATTATGGAGAATGACAGATGAGTACGGCAATTGTGGCCTTCTTCATCGACTGCCTGATTGGCGATCCCCGCTCCCGCCTGCATCCCGTGGTTCTCATCGGCAAGTGGATTGCTCTGCTGGAGAAATGGCTTTACTGTCCGGAGGACTCCGACCGCCGGAAATTCCTGTCCGGCCTCCTCTTGATGATAATCGTCCTGGCAACGGCCTACGAAGCAGTGGAGGGAATCCTCTTCCTCTCCTTGCTCTCGGGCAATTCCTATGTCATCGCTGCCATCCCGGCGCTGCTTCTGAGCTTTGCCATCGCGCCGCGCAACCTGGCGGAAGCAGGTCTCGAAATCCGCCGCTATCTTCTCAGCGGCGACCTTGACCAGGCCCGTTTCAAAGTTGGCTGGATTGTTGGACGCGATACCGATAAACTTACAGTGAGCGAAGTCACTCGGGCCACCGTGGAAACCATCTCGGAAAACATCGTGGACGGCGTCATCTCGCCGCTCTTCTTTTTTTATCTCGGAGGCGTCCCGCTGGCGATGGCCTATCGGGCGGCAAATACCATGGATTCCATGATCGGTTACAAGAATGATAAATATCTTTATTTCGGCCGGGCGGCGGCCCTGGCAGACGATGTCTGGAACTACATCCCGGCGCGCCTGACCGGCCTCCTTCTGGTGGCAGCAGCCTGGCTGATGCGATTGGATTGGCGGGCGGCCTGGCGTATAATGCGACGCGACGCGAAGAAGCATCCCAGCCCCAACGGTGGCTACACGGAGGCCACCGTTGCCGGGGCGCTGGGCGTCCGTCTCGGCGGGCTCAACTACTATTTCGGCCAGCCGTCTTTTCGCACCTATATGGGCGACGCCATCCACGAACTAGGACCGAAGCATATCAAGCAATCGATCTGGCTGATGTACACGGTCACGGTCCTGTTTCTGGGCCTGGCGTCTGCGGTCTGTTGGCGGTTGAACGGGGGGATTTCATGAGAGCTTTTTTCATCGGGCTTCAGTTCCTGACCCGGATCTCCATCGTCCGTCAGGACGCCTGGACGGTGGAGGATTTTGGCCATAGCGTAAAGTTCTTCCCATTGGTGGGAGCGGTGCTGGGCGTCATTTACACCGGCTTCATTCACGCCACGCTCGTCTGGTTGCCAGGTCAGGGCGTCGCGTTGCCGCCGCATTTCCTGACAGCGTTTCTGCTGATACTGCCGCTGCTCCTCACCGGCGGTCTGTTCTGCGACGGCTTCATGGACACGATGGACGGCGTTTTTTCCGGGCGCTCCCGGGAACGGATGCTGGAAATCATGAAAGACAGCCGCGTTGGCTCCAACGCGGTCTTTTGCTTTACCGCGCTGCTTCTTCTGGAATGGGGTATCCTGCTGGATATGCCGCCGTCGGTCCTCCTGCCGGCGTTTTTCGTTCGCCCGGTTATCGCCCTCTTGATGATGGCCGGCGGCATACTTCTCTGCCCTTACGCCCGGCCGGAAGGCATGGGCAAGGCCTTCGCCGAACATGCGGGCCGCGCTTCCCTGCCCTTCGCGGCAGTCACCGCCCTGCTCCTGGTGTTGCCCTGGGGGCCGTTGGCCTGGGCCTCTCTGGTAGTGTGCAGCCTCTTCACATCTTTTTTCACCGGCTACGTCACGAATCGTCTGGGTGGCCTCACCGGCGACGTTTACGGGGCCATCACCACGCTGAATGAAGGACTGGTCCTGTTGACATTTCTGGTTGGCGCCGCCATAATGGGAAGCTAGAGGGATTCGTCATGGAAATCAAAGTTAGCGTACCGGGCTCCTGTGGCGAGCTGGTGCAAGGGACACGGGAGGGCGTTCCTTTTCTGGTAACTTGTCCGGTGGATCTCTATACCCATGTGATTGTCACTGACCGGACGCGGGAAATGACCGGGCTTGGCGCCAAGGCGCAGGCAGCGCTTCGGCGGGTACTGCGCTATCTGGGGGAGGAAACCTTCCCTTACGGTCTCGCGCTGGCTTCGGAACTTCCCATTGGCAAGGGAATGGCTTCAAGCAGTGCCGATATTGCGGCCGTATGCTTCGCAGCGGCCGCCGCTCTGGACCGTCCCCTGACGGCGCCGGAGGTGTCGCGGATTGCCGCCGGGATCGAACCGACGGACGGCGTTTTCTTTCCCGGCATCGTGCGTCTCAATCACATGACCGGTGAATGTCTGGAATCGCTGGGTGTATTTCCCTCGCTGAAAATCGCCGTGTTCGATACCGGCGGCGCCGTGGATACGCTGGAGTTCCACCAGCGCAAGGATTTGGCTCGTCTCAGCCGGGCCAACGAAGAACGGACCGACGTTGCCTTGACCCGGCTCAGCCATCCGGAGGACGCGGCAGCCATCGCCCAGGCAGCTACTGAGAGCGCTCTGGCAAATCAATCCATCTTGCCCAAGCGGGATCTCGCCGCCATCATCGAACGCGCCCGCTCACAAGGTGCGTTGGGCGTCAACGCCGCCCACAGTGGCACGATCCTCGGTGTGCTTTTCCCTCCGGACACCGGTCCGGCGACCGTTGAAACCTGTGTCCATCGTCTGGCGGAAGACTTTCCCCATCTCGACTACTTGCAAAGTGTGCGCCTGATATCCGGTGGCTATACGGTATCCAGGCGGGAGGAAGTATGAACAATCGCTTTTCCCATGGCGGGAATATCTATCAAGGCCAGGCGCCGACCGGCGGCTGGCTGGATTTCAGCGCCAATATCAATCCCTTAGGACTTTCCCTGGCGGTCAAGACGGCGCTCCGGGAGAACCTGGAAGGCATCATCCATTACCCCGATCCCGCCGGCCAGGAACTCAAGGCAGCCATCGCAACCCGCTACCGGGTGCCGGAGAACGGAATTATCCTCGGCAACGGGGCGGCAGAACTCTTCTATCTTTTCTTTCATGTCGTGCGGCCTCAAAATGTCTGCCTGCCGGTGCCCTCCTTCAGTGAATACGAACGGGCTGCTTTGGCGGCAGGAGCGTCGGTCAGCTATCTCCCTCTCGATGAGGCGTCAGACTTCGCGCTGCCCGTTGACCGCCTTCTCCCCTATCTGGCGACTTCGGATTGCATTGTTCTTGGCAATCCGAACAACCCTGCCGGGCCTCTGACGACGGCGACGGATTTGGAGCGGCTGGCCAACGCCGCCGAAAAAACCGGCACCTGGCTCCTCGTCGATGAGTCCTTTCTGGACTTTCGGGAGGATGCGGCCAGTTTCACCATTCGCGCTTTTCTCGACCGCTACGAGAAATTGATACTGCTCCAATCGCTGACGAAATTCTACGCCTTACCCGGTCTGCGACTGGGGTTTGCCGTAACTTCGCCGTCCCTGGCGAAACGCCTGGAAGCGGGCAAGGATCCGTGGAACGTGAATTTCCTGGCACAAAAGGCCGGCGTCGCAGCACTGGGCGACACAGCCTATCAGAGCGCATCGCGCGCCTTTGTCCGGAGGGAGCGCATCCGCCTGGCCAAAGCCCTCCGGGACTTTGACGGTCTCCATGTCTATGAGCCGACAGTAAACTTCATTCTGCTACGCTTGGCAGAGCATTTAGGGACAGCTGCCGTTTTCGCGGACAAGATGCGAGCGGAGGGTATTCTGCTCCGGGACTGCTCCAATTATCCCGGTCTGGACAACCGCTTCCTGCGGGTGGCGGTCAAGGACATTGCGTCAAATCAACGGCTGTTGGCAGCTTTTCAAAAGATTGCGGAGGCTAGCCCATGATACGCTTTTTTTTCATAAGACACGGCGAAACGGAATGGAACTCCACCGGGAAGTATCAAGGACAGTCAGACGTTGCTCTCTCGCAAACAGGTCTATGCCAGGCACAGGCGCTGGCAGCGCGTTTCCCTGCAGAGACACTGGACGCCATCTACACAAGCGACCTGAAACGGGCGACAACAACAGCGGAAGCGGTGGCCGCCCGCTTCCGCTGCCCGCTGGAAACAGACAAGGCCCTTCGGGAAATTCACTTCGGTGACTGGGAGGGCCATACTTACGAGGAAATCACGGCCCGATGGCCGGAGCAAGGCGCGAATTTCTTCCGCGCCCCGGAAACACTTGTCATCCCCCACGGGGAAACCTTCCCCCTCCTTCAGGAACGAGCCATGAAAAAAATCAAAGAAATTTCCGCGAAGAGCGAGGGGCAGAACGTCGCCGTCGTCGCCCACGGCGCCATCCTGCGGACGATCCTCGTCACGCTGATGCACATCCCGTTGCACTACCTCTGGTCCATCCGTCAGGACAACACCGCCGTCAGCATTTTACGGCTCGACGATGAGTTCACGACCATCGAGCTCATCAACAGTACGGCGCACCTGGCGCGACCGGATACGCTGTGACCGGCGAGGAGGAAAGCACTTGCACATCGTTCTGATTGAACCTGAGATTCCGGGAAACACAGGCAATATCGCCCGCCTCTGTGCGGCCACGGGCATGTGTCTCCATCTGATCCGTCCACTGGGTTTTTCCGTTGACGACAAGCATTTGAAGCGAGCCGGGCTCGACTACTGGCACTTGGTCCAGATCTGTTACCACGACAGCTTTGACGTGCTGTTCCGGCAATATGCCGACAGCACCTTTTATTTTTTCTCCACCAAGGCCCCCCGGATTTATTCAGAGGCCCGGTTCACTGCCGGAGATTTCCTCGTCTTCGGAAAGGAAACGGCCGGCATTCCCGAACCCCTCCTGAAAGAAAACTGGGATACCTGTCTCCGTCTTCCCATGATGACCGGGGCGCGCTCACTAAACCTCTCGAACGCGGTCGCCGTCGCGTCATACGAGGCGCTCCGCCAGCTCGACTTTCCGGGGATGAAGTCCGTCGGGGACGGCCTCCGGAGCTGACAGCGCCCGCATAAAACGAATCGCCCTTTCGATGCTTCTGGCATAGAAATCTTCACTGTGGTATAATAGGCGAAGATAAGCGGCGTCTCCAAGCGTACTGGCTCATTGAAGATCGAGTCCTTGCATGATCACTGCAGTTTCAGCACATAACAGGATGAAGACGCAGAAAGGAGGGGCGATTGTGCCACTGGATGACCGTTTGGTAAAGGAACTCCGGTGTATTCTGCCACCGGAGCGGATATTGCTTGACGAACCGATGGCGGGCCGCACGACATTCCGCGTCGGTGGACCGGCGGACTGCCTGGCGCAGCCGGCCTCGCTCGAAGAGGCCCATGCCCTTCTCATGCTGACACGGAACTATGGGACGCCACTGACAGTCCTCGGCAACGGTTCGAATGTACTGGTCCGGGATAAGGGCATCCGAGGTCTGGTGATTTCCTTCGGCAAGCCGTTTGCCTATATTCACCGGGAAGACACTTCTCTCCTTTTGGGGCCAGGGACGATTCTCGGCGCGGTCTCGCAGTTCGCTGCCAGTCAAGGGCTCTCGGGATTGGAGTTCGCGGTGGGGATCCCCGGAAGCGTGGGAGGCGCGATTTTCATGAACGCCGGCGCTTACGACGGCGAAATGAAGACATTCGTCCAGCGTGTGACCGCTCTGACGGCATCGGGCGAAATCGCCAGTTTCACTGGAGAAGAGCTTGGCTTTTCTTACCGGCACAGCGTGTTTCAGGAGAACGGGGCGCTTATCGGCGAGGTTGCGCTCTCATTAACAGCGGGTGACATCAAAGCGATTAAGGAAAAGATGGCCGACTTCACACAACGCCGCCAACAAAAGCAGCCTTTGGAATACCCCAGCGCCGGTAGTACCTTCAAGCGGCCGCCGGGAAATTTCGCCGGCACGCTGATTGAGAAGACCGGGCTCAAGGGCTTGACCATCGGCGGCGCCCAGGTCTCGGAGAAACACGCCGGTTTCCTTATCAACCGGGGCGGCGCCACGGCAAACGATATACTCCGCCTGATGGCCGAAGTCCAGCATCGCGTCTATGAGACGCACGGCGTTCGTCTTGTCCCCGAGGTTCGCATTGTAGGTGAGGAATGACGCATATTCCGAAAAGCGGCCCCCCCATTTGAATTGTGTTGATTTCAAAAAAAGACTGGCACAGCCAGCCGAAAAAGGAGGGAAACCAGGATGCAGATCGACAAAGTGAAGAAGGCGCTCGACGCCGTGGAAGACGCTTGCGGCCATTGCGCCATCTGCTCGCCGGACTGTCCAATCGCTGTGGCGAAACGGGCGCTGTCCGGCCTGCACTACGACCTGCAACAAGCGGCAGGCCAGGACGCCAGTTGCGAATGTTCCTGACAGGGACGCGCCCGAACGGCTTCCTGCCACCCGATCACCCATGAAATGCCGGAGGCTATCCGGCATTTTTCTTTGACATCATTCATCAGGAAGGGACGAACATGCGAGTTTCCTCTTTTTTGTCAAAAGCGCTCACGTTGGCTGCGGGCGACTCACTGGATATGGCGACCCCCTACGGGTTGTCAGCGGACGCGCTGGCGGCAGCACTGTCGCTGGATATGGGATTTCCACGATGGCTGCGCCAGCTTGCCAGCGGAACGCCGGGAATCATTCGTTCCGACGAGAAGCCGGTGGAAGTCGAGACGCCGAGCGGCTGGCTACGGGGTGCCCGGCAGCAAGATTTGCTGATTTTTCGCGGCATCCGCTATGCCCTGCCGCCCTCTGGCAATCGCCGCTTCGCTCCGCCGGAACCGGTTCCGCCCTGGACGGGCGTTCGGGACGCCACTGTTTTTGGCCCCGTCGTCTCCCAACCGGGCTCAGGGGAAGTGGAAGACGGCCTGTCGCTCAACATCTGGACGCCGATAATCAGTGCCAAGGAAAAGCTGCCGGTATTTGTCTTCGTTCATGGCGGCGCGTTCCTCTTTGGCAGCGGCTCTCTGCAGCTATATGAAGGATCGGAACTGGCCCGGACCGGTATCGTCGTCGTCACGCTGAACTACCGGCTGAATACGCCAGGGTTCCTTCCTACCCGAACAACCTACGAGCAGTACGGAACAACCGGGAACTGGGGCCTGCTCGATGTTCTCTGCGCCCTCGAGTGGGTGCGGGACAATATCACAGCCTTCGGCGGCGACCCGGGACATGTCACCCTTGGAGGACAGTCTGCCGGCGCCTTCGCGGTCAGCGCTCTGATTTCCTCGCCGCGTGCCGTCGGGCTCTTCCAGCAAGCCATCCTGCAGAGCGGCGGTCTGGGCTCCCTCCCCGTCGTCGCGCCGCAGACCGGTGGCCCTCTGGAGCGCAACATCCGACTTGCGCAGGAAGCGATGGCTGCCGGCGGCATTGAGGATTCACCGGAAGGGTTAGCTCGTCTGCGCGCCCTTTCGGTTGAGGAGTTACTCGCCTTCCAGCCCGCCGTCGCTGACATCCTGCCTCCCCAGGCAACGAACTTTTGGCCAGTAGCGGATGGTAGCGTCATCCCCTTCCGCTTTCGTCAATCCTTGCAACTGGGCCGGATGAACCGGGTGCGACTCCTCTTCGGCTCCACCACCGACGAGGTCAGCTTCTTCCTGCCGCCGGAACTGCCGGAAACGCAGTACCGCCAGCTCGCCCGCGTCGTCTTCGGGGCACGGGCGGACGCTGTCCTGGACCGCTATCCGATAAACCGCACCTGTAAAGCGCGAACCCGCTGCGCTGACCTTGCCAATGCCGCCGGTCTCCGGGCGGGAATGTTCCCCTACGCCGACGCATTGACAGCGGCAGGGATGCCGGTCTATGCCTACCGCTTCAATGCCGTGGATCCCCTGCTCCGCCATTCCAGCGTCGGCGTCCCCCACGCCTCGGATCTCAAATTCGTCTTCCACGGTTATATGGATGAGATTGGCCGCTCATCCGAGGCCCTTGCGGCCGCCAGTTTTGTCCGCGACGCCTGGGCCAACTTTGTCAAAACCGGTGACCCAAACCGCGGAACCTCTCTCCCCGCCCGTTGGGAGCCTTATACGGACGACGTCCGGCAGGAAATGAGAATCGGACCGGACGCAGCGATGGAGCCCATCTACCAGGAAGATATCATTCGCTTTGCCAACGACCTGTTCCGGGAAATGGAGGCGGACGAGACCGCACCGGGGGAAACCGCCGAAACTCATGAAACTTTAATCTTCCACTAAACCCATTCCAAGCCTTCCTCTGTATGATAGTATCTGAGGAAGGGAGTGGTTTGCATGACGATCAAGAACCTGACGGCACTGATAATAGGCGGTCTTTTCGCATTTCACATAACCGGTGGCGTCCTTCCGAGCTTCACGGCAGCCGCTGCTGCAGTTCCAGACGTCCGGGAGAGTTTCCAGCCCAATGAGGAATTCAACCATGCCATCCGGCTGGAACACGACCGCCACGAACAGCGGGTCGACGAAATCCGGGAAGCCCACCGCTTTGACGCCGGAATGGAAGAATTGGACCAGGAACTGGGTCAGGAACGGGAGTTCCACGAGCGGAACCTCAGGGAAATCAACGAAAGATTTCACGCCCACGGCGCACACCTCGCTCAATACCCGCTTTGAACATAAAAACCGGACGCCCCGGAGGCCACATTGACGGCTTCCGGGGCATTTTATCCGTTCAAAAAAAGATTGCCCTTACACTACCGGAAAGAAGCGGATTGGACCTTTCTTTGGCCCGTCTGTTCCCTTGCGGCAACGTGCTTTTATGAGTATAATAGAGATGACAGAAACGCGGCGGCCACCCCGAAAGGCCCGGCAAACCGGCTGGATAGCAGCCGGGGCGGGCTTTTTTCGTGCCGCGGGTGAAGGAGCGACAGGAACGCATGGAAATGCAGGATGACCCGCGTCTGACCGCGACGGCGCGCTACCATATCGGGCAATTCTACGAGGAGAATCCCTTCCTGGCCCTCCTGGGCATCAGGGTGACTTCCTTCGCCTGGGGACGGGTACGACTCGATGTTGATATCACCCACCCGCTCACGAATGTGTACGGCATCGTCCACGGCGGCGTTACGGTGACGCTGGCGGATACCGCCATGGGAGGCGCCTGTCTCGCATGCAACAAGCAGGTGGTAACGCTGGAGATGGGCATGAACTTCATTAAACCGGTCTCCGAGGGCGGCCATGCTTACGCCGTCGGCGAGGTCGTCCACAATGGCTCGCATACCATGGTCTGCGAAGCCCAGGTCTTTGACGGTGACGACGAGCTCTGTCTAAAATCCCAGGCGACTTTTTTCGTGCTACGGGAATTCGCCGATGAAAACCAGGATAAAAAGAACGCGACGAAAACCAAGGGGGAATCCGCTTGAATTGGCTACGAATCGCCTTGATGGCGCTTTTCTGCTGGTTGCCGGCTCTGACGCTGGCGGCGCCACCGACGCTCACTTCGGAGACGGCCATCCTCATCGAGGCGGCCAGCGGCCGGGTACTCTATGAGAAAGATGCGGATCGGCTCATGTATCCGGCCAGCATGACGAAAATCATGACCTGCCTCTTGGCGTTGGAAAATGCCCGCTTGCAGGATACCGTCACCATCAGCCCAACAGCGGCATCTACGGAATACGCTTATCTGGAGGCCGGTCAACGACTCACAATGGAGGAGCTCCTGACGGAAATGATGATGGAATCGGACAACGGTGCCTCCGTTGCCGTCGCCGAGCACCTCTCTTCTTCAGTTGGATCCTTCGCCCAGCGCATGACGGAACGGGCCGCCGGTCTTGGCGCTGAAAAGACGCGCTTCGCCAATCCCAACGGTCTGCCTGACGACCACCATGTTTCCACGGCCCGGGACATGATGAAGATTGCCCGCTTCGCATGGAATCTGCCGACCTTCCGACGCATCGTGGGAACAACGCGCCATACGGTGCAGTTTCTCGGCAGCAACGGAACGCCTTGGGAAGCCAAGAACACAAATCGCCTGCTGGACTCCTATCCTGGCATGTGCGGTATCAAGACCGGCTGGACGGACAACGCCGGCGGTTGCCTCGCCGGAGCGGCAGAACGAAACGGCATCACCCTCATCAGTGTCGTGATGAACGCCCCCGACAGCCAGGCTCGGTTTACCGATACCGCCGCCCTTATGGACTTCGGTTTCACTCTGGTACGACTGGTCAAGGGCCCGGCAAAGGAACAACTCCAACGCACCGTCTGGGTGCATGACGGAACGACTTTTGAGGTTACGGCCCATCCCCGAGCCGATTTACGCTATACCTTGTTCGATGGCGAATCGGAGCAGCGTTGCTCCTATTACTTCGATATGCCCCGCTTCATCCATGCCCCAGTAAAGCGGGGGGACAAGTTGGGGGATTTGATCCTCACATACAATGGAAAAGAAGTCGGCCGCATTGATATGATTGCGGACAACTCCATGGGCACAGGCTTCAGTCCTATTGCCCTGCTGCTGGGCATCTATGACTCTATCCTGGGGCCGCTCCTGGGATAACGCAAAAACTGGTTGCAAACCGTCCCCAAAAGGGCTATCATTATATACGCGCCCTATGCGCAACTGTATAGAAAAGCATCGTTGGAGGGATTTACATGAGCAAGAAGGACATTGACTGGGGAAATATCGGTTTTGAGTACGTGGTGACGGACAAGCGCTACGTTTCCAATTACAAGAACGGCGCCTGGGATGCGGGCGGCCTGACCTCGGACGACAAGATCACCATCAGCGAGGACGCCGGCGTCCTTCAGTATTCCCACTACTGCTTCGAGGGCCTCCAAACCTAGACCACGAAAGATACCCATATCGTCTGCTTCCGTCCGGACCTCAATGCCCAACGTATGTATGACTCGGCAAAGCGTCTGGAAATGCCACCCTTCCCGGTGGACCGCTTCATCGACGCCGTCCATCAGGTAGTCGCGGCCAATGCCGATTGGGTGCCGCCTTATGGCAGCGGCGCCACTCTCTACATCCGGCCCTATATGTTCGCCTCCAGCCCGGTCATTGGCGTTAAGCCGGCGGATGAGTACCAGTTCCGTATCTTCGTAACACCGGTTGGCCCCTACTTCAAGGGCGGCGCCAAACCCATCGTCGTCAAAATCAGCGACTTCGACCGGGCGGCACCTCGCGGCACCGGCCACATCAAGGCGGGCCTCAACTACGCCATGAGCCTGCACGCCATCGTCACTGCCCACGCAGAAGGCTTCGCCGAGAATATCTACCTCGACCCTGCTACCCGCACGAAGATTGAAGAGACCGGCGGCGCCAACATCATCTTCGTTGATAAGGATGGCAATCTCATCGTACCGAAGTCCGACAGCATCCTGCCCTCCATCACCCGCCGCTCTATCGTCTATGTGGCCGAAAAATATCTGGGCCTCAAGGTTACGGAGCGGGAGGTCCTTCTCTCGGAGGTGCCTGACTTCAAGGAGTGCGGTCTCTGTGGTACCGCCGCCGTCATCTCCCCGGTGGGCAAGATCAACGACCATGGCAAAGAAATTGCCTTCTCCAGCGGCATGGAGAAGATGGGCCCCGTCATCCAGAAACTCTACGACACCCTCACCGGCATCCAGATGGGCAGCATTGAAGCGCCGGCAGGCTGGATCCATAAAGTTGAATGACACAAAAAGACGGCCGCGTCCTTGTGGCGTTTGGTCGTCTTTTTCATTTCCTTGTCTCCAATGCGGAAAAGGCAATTTTTCCCGGATTCCCGGCA